>PXDE01000334.1 GCA_003566475.1 PVC group bacterium
GAACCCGCCGCGTTCGAGACCGGGCCCCCACCCAAGTCCCTCGCGGGCCCGTGGGCGGGGGCGGGAGGGCTGCCCGGACCTCTCCTCCGCTGCCGGTTCCGACTGGAGCAGCCCGTGCGGCAGGTCGCGTCCGCCCGGCTGTACTGGAGCGCGCTGGGATACGGGGTGCCGTTTCTCAATGGGCACCGCGTGGGGTGCGCCGAGCTGGCGCCTCACCCCACCGACAGCCGCCTCCGGGTCGAGTTTCTGGGCGAGGATCTCGACGGGCGCCTCGCCGACGGGGAGAACGTGCTCGCCTTCCTCCTGGGCGGAGGGTTTCACGAGCGGTTTGGATTTGGTCACCGCGCGGTCCGCGCCGCCGTCCATGTCCGCTACCGCGACGGGCGCGTCCAGGAGGCGGGTCACGTCGTGGGCGACTGGCAGATGCGGGCGGGCCCGGTGGTGCGGGACGACATCTACGACGGCGAGTTCTACGACGGCCGGTTCCTTGACCCGGCCTGGCTCGGCCCCGGGGATTCCAGCACCGGGTGGATGCCGGCGGCGACGCCGGCCCCGCCGGGACGCCTGGAAGCCGCCCGCTGTCCGCCCACGCGAGTGGTGGGTGATCCCGTCCCTCCGGCTGAGGTCGCTCGCGTAGCCGACGACGTGATCCTGGTGGAGATGGACCGGATGGTCTGCGGCTGGCTTCGGATCGAGGGCACCCCCGCCCCCAATGCCGTCCTCACCGTCCGCTACGCGGAGGAGCGGGATGCTCAGGGACGCCTGCGTATCCGCACCAACCGCACCGCGCTCTGCACCGACCGGTATGTGCGGGGGCCGCACGGGACCGGGAGCTGGCATCCGCACTTCACCTCGCGGTCGTTCCGCTATGCCGAAATCTCCGGCCATGGCCCGCTGGGGGATCTGGAGATCACCGGCAGCGAGGTCCGCGATCCGGTCGGCGTGCGGGCCCGCTTCCGCTGCAGCGACGAGCGGCTCGACCGCCTGTTCGAGGCCTGCCGCACCACCTTCGCCCACAACACGGTCGGCCTGCTCCGGGACTGCCCCCGCGCGGGACGAGCGTCTGGGCTGGCTGGGCGACGCCGTGGCGGCGGCCCCTGCCCTTCTCCTCTGCCTGGACGCCGACGCGGCCATGCGGCGGTGGGTGGAGGAGATCGCCCTGACCTGCGATGCCGACGGCGTCCGGTGGGCCGACATGGTGCCGGTGGATCCCTCCCACCAGCGCGTCCACGGCCAATTCCGCTGGCGCGACCAGCTCGAGGGCCACCAGCTCCAGGCGGACAGCGTCTATACGGCGGCGGGGACGCTGCTACCCTGGTACCTCTACCAGGCCACGGGGGACATCAGCGTCCTGGAGGCGAGCGGGGAGGCGATTGAGCGCCACCTCCAGACCTGGCCCCGGCGCGCCGACTGGCCGCTGATCGACGCCAGCCGCCACGGCGACCACGCGGCGATGCCGGCCCGCCCCGACACCCCGCCCACCCCCAAGCCGCTGGTATCGCAGGCCATCCTTCTCACGGAGTTCCGGACGGCGCTCCAGGTGGCAGCGGCGCGGGGTCGGGAGGTACCGGCGTGGCTGGCGGCGCGGGCCGCGGAGCTGGAGGCGGCCATGCGCGAACGCTGGGGGAAGGATTTCGCCGACCCGGCCTCCGCCCAGGGCACGCTCGCGGTCGGGCTTTCGCTCGGCCTCGGCCACGATCCCGCCGCCTCGGCCCAGGCTCTGATCGAACGTGTGGAGGCCGACGGGCGCCATGTGGCCACGGGGATCATTCTGACCCGCGACCTGCTGAGGGTGCTCGGCGACATCGGCCGCGCGGACCTCGCCTACGACATGGTGACCCGCGAGGGCGAGCCGGGCTGGCTGTGGATGCTCGAGACCGGCGACGGGACGCTGCACGAGAACACGGTGAGCCGCTGGCCATGGGCCGCCCACGATCAGGCCGCCCTGGGGGTGGTGGCCGAGTGGATGATCCGCGACGTGCTCGGCCTGCGGCCCGGTCCGGCGGGGCCCGCCTTCGGGAGCTGGGAGGTGCGGCCCCGCCTCCTCGCCGCCCTGCAGTGGGCCGAGGGCAGCGTCCTCACCCCCCGCGGACCAATCCACGTCCGCTGGGAACGGGACGCCGACGGCCTTCGCACCGCGGTAACCGGGCCGGCACGCCCGCACCACCCCGCAAGTTGAGCGCCGTCCCCGCGAGCGTCCAAACGCTTCCGTCTTCGCCCTACGGGCTACGCCGCGACAGGTGGCGCGTTCGGCACCTCGCAGTGCGGGCGCCGTATTCCGGGCCCGGGCCTACCTACCAGCTGTTGCCAATGACTTGATGTCATGACCTCAGTCTCGCATCGCAGTCGAAGCAAGCCCCTTTGCCTCACGGCTCAGGAAACTGACGACTGGTGCCACATACGGGTCTGATGGGGCTTGGCCTGCAAAATCCGATGCCAGTTTGATCACGGCGTCCCGCCGTTCGGGATGGTCTCTGTAGGTCGGAATGAACAAGTGAAGAGCTGCCGTTCGGAGCTCTTCAGTTTCTATTCTATAGGCCCATGTCACCATCGTGCTGAAAAGCCATTCCGCCACCCACTCATGATCAATCCGCTGTACGCAGAACTTCAACATGGGTATCAGTTGATCTGATCTTGATCTTGCATGTTTGCCCGGAGAGGGATATCGCGTAAAGGTGTCGAGCGCCAGTTTGATTCGCGCCTGATTCCGATCAATCGTCTCTCGGGGATAGGTCGCCAAAGCATAAAATTCAAACGAACCGGAAGTAAACTGGATATTGTTTTCAAGCTCCCGGATTCGAAAACAGAGATAGGCAATGACCTCATCCTGCTGATCCGACGACATGGACTCATGATAACTCCAGCTTCTCGGGCCTTCATCCCGCATAACGAGATATGCAAAGCCCCAGTCGCGATCTTTTCTGTGCTGTCCCAGACGCTCATGGAGCGGTTCATGATCGTCCGTCAGCAGCTGACGGGGCACATCATTGAGGTGCGGCTCCAGCGACGATCCGATCAGCTCACGCCAGTGTGCGACCATTGCCATGTCCGGCGCGACCTTTCCTGCTTTCAAGCTGTCAAAGCTCTGATAGGCCTGGCGGACCTCCTGCTGGTTGGCCTCATAGAGGCGACCGAGATGAAAAACCACCGCTACCAGTAGAATGACGGAAATGACCTTGAATACCCGACGACAAAAAAATCGTGGCGAACTGGTTCGCTCCCGCCAGCAGGACGCTTCTTTCATCTTGATCGCCCCCGGAGATGGCGGTTGGGATGCATAGCATACATGAATCCGGATCGAGCCAGAGTTCGCCTGATGCTCATCTCCCAAAGGGACGCCGCGCTGACCCAAGCCTCGTGAGCGCCCCCGAGCAGGCGAGCTTCCCATTTCCGGCGCGACAGGCGCTTGTCCCCGGCCCGCAGCCACAGCACCGCGTGCGTGTCGAGCAGGTACCTCACGACCTATTCCATGTAGTCGGCGAAGTCGTCCAGGGGGGCATCGAAATCGTCCGACATGGTGATCCGACCCGCCAGGTCGCCCCAGGCCGAACCTAGCTGGTTCGGTTGCACCGGGATCAGCTCCGCCACCGGGACACCCCGCTGGGTGATGACGAAACGCTTGCCGGCCCGGGTCGCCCGCAGCAGCCGCGACAGCTCGGTCTTGGCCTGGAACGCACCGATGGAAACCGGTTGCTTTGTAGAAACTGGTTTGTTCATGCAAACCAGTATCGTCCGGCAGGCCTATCCGGTCAATAGGCCGCACCCTCGTAGCTGCGCCCGCCGAGGGCGTGGACGCGAATGGGCCGTGCCCGCCAGGTGCCCGGAGTGGAGCTTCGCGCGGTTCGGGCTCGGCGGCCACGCCGTTCCCGCGCGCATCCAAAGCCTTGGCGGCTTCGGCTACGGACTTGGCGCGTTCGGCTACTCGCGGGGCGGGGCAGGCCGCCCCCTCGTGGCCTCGGGGGCTACGTCGGGCTGGTGATCACCTGGAACCCCGCCGCCCGGACCAGCTCCTCGGTCCGGCGGCCGGCGGCCAGGTAGGGTTCGACGCCGCTGACGTGGAAGGCGTCGTGGTGCCGCAGGTGGGGCTCGATGGTGACCGGCCCCTGATACCCGAACGCCGCGAGTTCGGCGAAAAGCCGCGGATAGTCGCACACTCCATCGCCGGCCAGTCCGTAGCCGTCCTGACGCCGTCCGTAGCCCGGGCAGTCCTTCACGTGGACATCGGCGATGTGAGGGGCGAGGGCGTCGAGCATGGTGGCCGGCTCTCCCCCCCAGCCCACGATGTTGCCGGGGTCGAAGGCAACCTTGAGCGCGGGCGAGCCCACCGACTCGATCACCCGCCGCAGGCCGTGGGCACTGCCGCTGACGCTCTCCCAGTCGTGGAAGATGGTCTCGATGACCAGCACGAGCCCGGCCTCGGAGGCCAGGTCGGCGAGAACCCCAAGGCGTCGGGCGCTTTCCGGGATCAGGTCCATCCCTGCGATGCGACCCCGGCGGTAGCCCATCACCCGGACAAGACGCGTTCCCGCCTGGCGGGTACGGTCCATCACCCGCCGGGCCCGGTCGGCCTCGTTCCGCCACACCGCCTCGTCCGCATCCAGAGGAACCTTGCCGAGGTTGGAGAGGTAGCTGGTCACCGCGAAGCCCCGGCGCCGCACGGTCTCCACCACCCTGGCGTAGGCGGCATCGTCCATGTCATCGACGTGGGTGCGGTCGGCGGCGCGGAGCGCCACATGCTTCCAGCCCAGGGCGTCGAGGGCGTCCAGCCCGGCCTCCAGGTTCCAGTCGGCGGTGGGCTCGTCGTTGACGCCGGAGAGAACGGCGGCGGGCGGAGCGCCGGATGAGGGCGTGCCCTCGCCGATGTTCGCAGGCCTCGATGAGGACGGCTTGGGACCAGGGGCCGAGTTCAGGGGATGACAGGGGTTGGGGAGGGGAAGGCTGGAGTCGTCCGAGTCCTTGGGAGAGGTCGAGCGTCGAGCTTGCCGATCCGGTCGCGGCCTGGCAAGCACGCCAAGCCGAGCCGGATCTTCCGGCTCCAGCCCGTGCCCCCGTGTGGACTCGGGCGAACGGCTGCTCCAGCAGGGAGGCGTCTTCCGGAAGAGGCCCTCTGGGTGGTTGACCCAGTTCATCGATGGGCTTATCGTAAAACCAGCCAGTATCGATGGAGGAATTGTCATGCAGGCAGTCACCGTGTCGCCGAAATACCAGGTCGTGATTCCCCGGCCCATCCGGGACAACCTCCGGCTTCGTCCGGGCCAGAGAATGCAGGTGGTCGAATACGAGGGGAGGATCGAGCTGGTTCCGGAGAGGGACATCACCGAACTCCGGGGTCTCCTCCAGGGAGCCGACATATCCTTTGATCGCGAGGTCGACCGGCTGTGAACGTGGTGGATTCCTCGGGCTGGCTGGAGTTCCTGGCCAATGGCCCGAATGCGGGACGGTTCCTTCCCGCCCTGAAGGACACCGCCTCGCTCGTGGTCCCGGTCGTCTGCCTTTACGAGGTGTTCAAAGTCGTGCTCCGCGAACGCGGGGAGAACGCCGCGATTCAGGCGGCCATGGCCATGCAGCGGGCGCGGGTGGTGGAAATAGACCCGCCGCTGGCCATGGCGGCCGCCAAGCTGAGCCTGGCGCTTTCCCTGCCCATGGCCGACAGCATGATCCTGGCCACGGCCCGTCGCTTCGACGCCACCATCTGGACCCAGGACGCCCACTTCAAGGGGTTGGATGGGGTGAAGTACTTCCGGAAGCCGTGAGGCGTTCCGGCCCCACCCGGTCCGATGGGGCTACCTCCAGCGGACTAACACGGGACGAGAACGGAACCCTCAGACCGGAAAAGAGGTTCCCTGCCGAGTTCGGCTGGGCGATAGTGGGCCGATGAGCACCCCATGCCCCCGCCCGGAGTATCCCCGTCCGCAGTTCCAGCGCGAAGAGTGGCTGTGCCTGAACGGCCCCTGGCGGTTCGAGGCCGATCCAGGGGACAGCGGGGAGGCGCGAGGGCTGGTCCAACGGGATCTGGCCGGAACCATCCAGGTGCCGTTCTGCCCGGAGTCCACCTTGTCCGGGATCGGCACCACGGACTTCCTGAACGCCGTCTGGTACCGGCGCGAGGTGGAGATCCCGGAGGCCTGGAAGGGGCGTCGGGTTCTGCTCCACTTCCAGGCGGTGGACGACGAGGCGACGGCCTGGGTGAACGGCCGCCGGGTGGCCTGGCATCGCGGGGGCTGGACCCCGTTCCGGGCCGATCTGGGCGACGCGGGCGGCCGGACGGTCACCGTGGTGGTCCGGGCCCGGGACAACCATCGGGAGGCCAAGGC
Source organism: PVC group bacterium (assembly GCA_003566475.1). Classification (GTDB taxonomy): domain Bacteria; phylum Verrucomicrobiota; class Kiritimatiellia; order SS1-B-03-39; family PXDE01; genus PXDE01. The sequence continues at coordinate 6,315 of PXDE01000334.1, forward strand.
GAGGGGCAAGCAGTGCTTCGAATATGCCAACCGGGGCTGCCTCTACACCCGCACTACCGGCATCTGGCAGACAGTCTGGATGGAGCCCGTCGGGCCGGTGGCTCTCGGCCGCCCCCGGATCCTGCCCGACGTGGGCCGGGGCGGGTTCCGGATCGTCGCCCCGCTCGACCTGGGCGCGCCTCGGGCCTCCGTGGCCGGCCTGACGCTTCGGGCGACCCTCCGCGACGGGGAGCGGGTTCTGGCCACGGCAGAGACCCCGGTCCGGGATCTGAGCCCGGCCCTGGATGTGATCATTCCGGAGGCGGATCGCCGCCTGTGGCAGCCCGGGGATCCCCATCTCTACGATCTGCGGTTCGAGCTGGTCGGCCCGGGCGGGGCTGTGCTCGACACGGTGGCCAGCTACGCCGGCCTCCGCTCCATCCAGCTTGACGGACGCCGGGTGCTGCTCAATGGGCGGCCAGTGTTCCAGCGGCTGGTGCTCGACCAGGGCTACTTTCCGGACGGGATCCTCACCGCGCCTGACGACGCCGCCCTGATCCGGGACATCACTTTGAGCATGGAGGCCGGGTTCAACGGGGCCCGCCTCCACCAGAAGGTCTTCGAGGAGCGGTTTCTTCATCATGCCGACCGGCTGGGCTACCTGGTCTGGGGGGAATACGGCGACTGGGGCATCGAGGGGGCGGTCCGGCTGGAGGCGGTGGTCACCGGGTGGACGGAGGCCCTGCAGCGCGACCTGTCCCATCCCTGCATCGTGGGCTGGTGTCCGCTCAACGAGCAGTTCCACTTCCCCGATCCGGACACCGAGCGGCGGGCCGACCTCATGCGCGCCCTGTTCGCGGTCACCAAGGCCGCCGACCCGACCCGGCCGGTGCTCGATGTCTCGGGCGGCTTCCACTGCGTGCCCGAGACCGATGTGCTCGACAACCACGACTACGACCAGGATCCGCGGGCCTTCGCGGCCAACTACGCTCGCCTGGCCGCGGACGACGTGCTCGATCACTGGTGGGCCAAGCCGATGTTCCTCCCGGAGATCCAGGGCCGCCCGTTCTTCGTCAGCGAGTTCGGCGGGACCTGGTGGGATGCGGAGGCCACGACCGACGGCCGAGATCTGAAGCAGGGCTGGGGGTATGGCAACCGGCCGAGCTCGGTCGAGGAGGTGCTGGAGCGCTTCGAGGGGCTGTGTGGCGCCCTGCTCGATCACCCCGCCATGTTCGGCTACTGCTACACCCAGCTCACCGACGTCTTCCAGGAGAAGAACGGGGTCCTCACCTTCGACCGCAAGCCCAAGTTCGACCTCGCCCGCCTGCGGGCCGCCCAGAACCGCCCGGCGGCCATCGAGGCGGACCGCGCCGCCGAAGATTCCGGCCGGACGGCCCCGTGACCTCCCTACGTCCCGCCCTCGATCTCCTGGACGCGGCCATCGTCCGCATCGAGCTGCTCTACCAACTCGACCCGCAGCGGGACATGGCCATGCTGGATGCGGCATGGGTCGTCGCCCTGGGCTGGATTGTCGGCGTGGTCTGGTGCGCGCCGTTCCTGGCCGCTCGCTACGGGTATCGGTGGCGACGCCGACGGAGAGCGGGCCGGGCCACGGCGCAGGCCCACCGCCACAGCGGGCCGCCGAGTCCGAGCTTTCCCGCATCCTGACCCCATGCGGAACGTGGGCGGTGAAGGGGATCGGAGCCTCCGCCGGTGCGATCGAGGCGAGGGTTGGGCCGCTCAGCCAGCTCCCGGTGGACCCGGCGGCGGCTGCGCGCTCCGCTGATGGGCCAGGATTCGGTTCAGTTTGACGATGGCCACGACAAGAAGGCACAAGGTGGCCATGGGCGCCGCCAGCATGACGAGCCCGGAGAAGATCGAGAACATGGGCATGCGTTCGCGAGCTTCGCGGATGGAGACCTCGACGCCGTGCTCACGAAGGAACCGGACGAGGAGGGGGTCGTTGGCCGATCCTGTGCTGCCATAGGACCGGAACGAGTTTGTGCTGTCCGCGTGAACGATCGTCCCATGAATGGAGGACAGCCTGTCCACGGTGACGGAGGCGATGGTTCCGGACTCCACCTCCCGGATGAACTCATCGTACGTGAGATACCGCTCACCTTTCGACAGGACAGGCGTCGCGATGAGAAGCGCGGCCAGCGTGGCCATGGCTTTCATGTGTACTCCGTTTTGTCGGCTCATCCCGGAATCCAGATGGCCTTGGCCTGGATGGTTTCGCAGTCGTCGGGCAGGGGGAGGGGCTCGTCGGCCTTGGTGTAGAAGCCGAGGCCCTTGTAGGAGGTCAGGTAGTGGTGGTGGCGGGTCCTGAAGAGCCGGCTCTGCGAGCACACGACCAGAGGCTCGTCCGCCCGGACCAGGATGGCCAGGAAATCCCGCGGCTCCACCCGCACGATCGCTCCCGAGGCCTTGACCGCCTCGGCGATCGCGGCGGCGGCCGCCGCCGCGGTTGCCCCTGCCGTTCCATAGACCATGTCGGACTCCGGTTGAACGGAACCTTGCCTGATTCCCCCGGTCTCGGGCAAGCGTCAATGGCCCGCCGCGCCGGGGTCGGGCCCCGCCGTTGCCAGCCCGGCGGAGGACGACTAGGCTCGGAAACATTAGAAACCGCCACGCCACGAACGGGAGCAGGAAGATGGAACTGGACTGGACAGGACTGCGGAATCCGGTGCTGGGATACGATGGCTGGTCCATCAAGGACGCCTGCCTGGCCTGGCGGGACGGGGTGTTTCATGTGTACTTCTCGGCCTTCGATCAGGAGCGGAGCACGGTGGCGTCGGTGACCACCCGGGACTTCCGGACCTTCTCGGACTTCCGGTTCCACCTCGACGGCCGCGCCGATGGGTGGATCGGGATGTGCTCGCCGGACATCGCCTGGGGCGACGGCCGGTACGTCCTGGTGTTCAACTCCTGGGGCGGCCTCCAGGGCCGGGCCAACAAGCTGTTCCGCATGGAGTCCGATGACCTGGAGTCCTGGTCGCCGCCGCGGCCGCTCGCCCACGAGCTGGATCCGGACAAGCGCCTGATCGACGGGGCGCTGGCCTGGACGGGCGACCGCTGGATGCTCTCGGTGAAGCGGATCGGCAAACCCCGGCTGGCCTGGGCGACGTCGCTGGATGGGCCGTGGACCAGCCTGGGCGATGGGCCGCCGC
>PXDE01000279.1 GCA_003566475.1 PVC group bacterium
AGGCGCCCCCGTGCCACGTCGGGGCCATCCTGTTGGCAGGCAATGGTTTGCGTGGAATGGCGTGCATTGGTGTCTCAGAGCAGTGACGGCCCCTGAACCGCTGGGTTCAGCCGGATGAGGGGTGAGACACGGGGCGAAGAGGGAAGACCGAAGATTGACCCGACTACGCCCGCCTTCGCATGGCTTCGGCGGACACGGCGCAGCCGCTTCGTCGGGCAAGCTTGACGAGTTACGAATTGAGAAGGAAGGCGGTGGTGACGGGGCAACCCAGTACCTCGCTGTCTGTGACAGCGAGGGCGCGTGTCTGGTGCCTGGCGGGCGGAAGGTCAGGACCATGGGCTTGCTTCCTCCCGACCAGGCCCGTTCCACGCACCGTCCGCTGTCGCAGACAGCGGACTACTGGCACGGCGTCCGTTTCCACTTAGCATGCTGTTCTCCAAGGGTTTGCCCATAGGTTCATCGGATGGTGTCTCAGAGCAGTGGTCAGTGCAGGCCGCTGAACCGCGCCGCTGGGCGGCGCGGTTCAGCCGGAGCAAGGGGTGAGACATCGACATGCTGGCCAGGCTGCCCTCGTTCCACAGGAACGGGGCTACCGGTAGGCCAATGTCTGACTCGACGTACGTGATTCGCGAGGCATGACGCGATTCGGTGTCGCAGATCAGTCTTCCGGCAGCTCGGGGGGCAGGAAGCTCAGGAACTTCCCGAACAGCGGGGACACCCGAACCTCGGCGACCCGTTCCAGGCTCGACAGGTAGGGCTCCATCCGGATGTCCAGCAGCCCGAACCGTGCCAGAGGCTTGAGCACCCGGAATTCGACCGCGCTCCGGACCGGATCCTTGTCCCCCCATCGCGAGGGCGGGACCGACTCCACCACGGCGGGCAGAAGAATCTGCCGGGGCAGGATCTCCATGGAGATCCAATCCCTGGCCATCATCTCGAGCCGCCAGAGGATGGCGGCCAGGCTCTGCTGGATGCGGGGCAGTTCATGATGGCCATCGAAATAGGCCATGTTCAGCTTGCGGAAGCGGGCCAGGAACAGCCTCCGGTAAAGATCCCCCAGAGGGGCCTCGGGGGCGAGCATGGTCTGGCCGCGGCGGGTCAGATCCCACACCCCTTTGCGCAGCCGGATCATTCCCGCGTCCTGGCACATCAGCCTGGCCTCATGCAGCGGGCGGATATCCTCCTCATTGGGAGCCTTATGGTATTCCCGGACAAAGGCCAGTTCGTCGTCGGGAATGCCCAGCCGGGGGATCAGCGTGGCGACCAGGGACCGGGGCAGGTTCCGTCGTCTGGCCGTGGCCTTTGCCGGACCCGATTCCGCGAGGGCGCCGAGCAGGGCCAGGGCGCGCCGAACGTAAGTCGTCTCGCGGACATCCTCGGGCCGGAGATCCCGGCTCAGGCGGATCGCGCCGTCGCTGCGGTCCCAGTCCGCGTGCAGGACGAGGGCCTCCACCATGATTCCGATCGCCCGGCCCATGGCCGCCTCGGCGAGATCGGGCGACTGGGGCAGATGGCGGTCGCGGTCGAACGGGCGGGGGCGCCGCGGGGGCATCACGAAGTCCGGAGACGTTCGGGACCATGCCTTCCGGTCATCCTCGGTGGCGTAGTAGGTGAGGAAGATCCGGGCCGCCTCCTCATCGTCCTCCACGGCTTCGAGCAGCTCGATCAGCGCCCCGTGCCGGGGCAGGGGCGGGACGTCCGGCACGTCGTAGTGGAGGAGCTGGACGTACAGCAGCTCATAGAGCTCGCGGTCGCTCAGATGGTCGGTGTGGCTGAGGTAGACATGGAGGTCGGCCAGGTGGCCAATGGTCTCCCCGAGGAGGGAGGTCACCTGCTCGTCGGACAGGGGGCGGGGATCGGGCATCTCGAATCCGGCCCGCCGGAGCTGTTCGGCCCGGGTGGTCCGGGGCGCGCTCTCCACGGCCAGAATCTGCTCCAGGACCTCCCGCTCCATCTCGGGCGGCAGGTCCGATTCGCCCGGCCCGAACCTCGCCCGGCCTCCGGACATCTCCATGAGCTGGGTCTTGATCTGCTCGATCCGCTTCCGTGCCTCGGCCTCAGGATCGTTCATGCCACACCTCGTCCATCAGGTTCCGCACCCCCACTCCCGGATCATCCTGCCGCAGCAGATGTTCTCCGACCAGGACCGCCCGGGCGCCCGCCGCCTTAACCCGGGCCACGTCGGCGGGGCGGCGGATGCCGCTCTCGCTGACCAGCAGAGCCGAGGCGGGGGCCTGGGCGGCCAGGCGCTCGGTGGTGGCCAGGGAGACGGTGAAGGTCCGGAGGTCGCGGTTGTTGATCCCCAGCAGCGTCGGGTTCACGGCCACCGCCTTTTCCAGTTCCGCCTCGTCATGCACCTCGACCAGCGCCTCGAGCCCGGCCTCGGCGACGAGGTCGTGCAGACGGCGCAGGGTGTCCGCGTCGAGCACTCCGGCCAGGAGCAGAACCCCGGAGGCGCCCAGGGTGCGGGCGTGCCAGACCTGCCAGGGGTCGATCACGAACTCCTTGTAGAGCAGCGGCAGGTCGACCGCCGCCCGCACCTCGGTCCAGAGGGATTCCCCGCCCCCGAAATGCCGTTCGTCCATAAGCACGGACATGGCCTGGGCCCCGGCCTCCGCAAAGGCGCGGGCCACCGCCGCCCCGTCGAACGGGGTGCGGATGGGCCCGGCCGACGGGGAGCGGGGCTTGGCCTCGGCGATGAGGCCCATGCCGCCGGGGGCGGCCTCGAGAACGGCCCGCAGGGAAGGCGGTCTCGATGCATCGAGCGCGCGGCGCCGCATCTCCTCCACGCTCTGGCCCCGTTTCCGGCTCGCCAACTCCTCTCGCTTATTCTCCACGATCCTCTTCAGCAAGTCCACGGGTCATTCCCCTTGCTCGTACCGCATGTGGTCCATGGCCCGCCTGCGGACTGACCGGTATACGGCATCCCGAGCCCGCAGTTCCCCCGCGTCGTTCCAGAACGGCACCTGGGTCATGAGGTCGCCCCCGGCTTCCCGTGCTTCTCCTGCTTCAGGTAGGCCTCGATGAAGGGCTGGATGCGGCCGTCGAGCACGGCCTGGACGTTGCCGGTCTCGTGGTCGGTGCGGAGATCCTTGACCAGGGTGTAGGGCTGGAGAACGTAGGAGCGGATCTGGCTGCCCCAGGCGATCTCGCCCTTGTCGCCGTAGAGCTGCTCCCGCTGCTGGCGCTGCTTGTCTATCTCCAGCTCGTAGAGCTTGGCCGCGAGCATCTTCATGCACTTCTCGCGGTTCGAATGCTGGGAGCGCTCGGCCTGGCACGACACCACCACCCCGGTGGGGAGGTGGGTGATGCGCACGGCGGAGTCGGTCTTGTTGACGTGCTGCCCCCCCGCCCCGCTGGCCCGGTAGGTGTCGACCCGCAGATCCTTGTCCAGGATCTCCACGTCGATGGACTCGTCGAGTTCGGCGGTGACGTCGGCGGCGGCGAACGAGGTATGGCGACGCTTGGCGGAGTCGAACGGGCTGATCCGGACCAGCCGGTGGATGCCCCGCTCGGCCTTGAGATAGCCGTAGGCGAAGGGGCCGACCACCCGGAAGGAGGCGCTCTTGATGCCCGCCTCGTCCCCCGGCTGCACGTCGAGCACCTCGACCTCGAAGCCCTGCTGTTCGGCATAGCGGGTGTACATGCGGTAGAGCATGTCGGCCCAGTCGCAGGCCTCGGTGCCGCCGGCCCCGGCATGCAGGGAGACGTAGGCGTTGAAGCCGTCGAGCTCGCCGCCGAGCAGGGACTGCAGCTCAAGGGCGTCGAACTGCCCCTGCGCCGCCTCCAGCTTCTCGCCGGCCTCGTCCAGCAGTCCCTCGGCCTCGGCCCCCTCGGTCTCCCCGGCCAGCTCGACCAGGGCCCCGGCATCCTCGACGCCCGCGACCAGGGCCTGGTATGGCTCGAGAATGGCGAGGATCTGGTTCTTCTCCGCGATGAGCCGCCGGGCCCGGTTGGGGTCGTTCCAGAATGAGGGATCGGCCTCCTGGTGACTCAGCTCCTCCAGCTTGGCCTGACGGGAGGCGACGTCAAAGATACCCCCGCATTTCGGCGATGCTCTTCTTCATGCGCTGCAGCTCGGACGGGATCTGTTCGCGGTCCATGGGGGGCTCCGGGGAAGGGGAAAGCCCGCAGCTTCGGGGCGATCGGGCCGCCGGTCAAGCGCTAGGCGGCGAAGATCTTCATTCCCTTCCGCTCGTCGGGATCGGTCCAGACCAGCACGGCCCAGACGGGGAGCGCCACCACGAAGGTCAGCAGCTTGACCGGGCGGCGGCGGAACCAGCGACGAGCCGCGGGGGGAGATTCGGACATGGGGGTCAGATCCGGAACGCGTGCGGCCCGAAGTCGGCCTGGTAGAACGGGGACACCATGCCGCCGGGGGGGGCCACGGCGTCGAGCCGCTCGCGGTCGGCCTCGGTGATGTCCACGTCGAGAGCCCCGAGGTTGTCCTCGAGCTGGTCCATGGTGCGGGGGCCGATGATGGGGCTAGTGACCCCGGGCTGGTGGACGGTCCAGGCCAGGGCGAGCTGGGCCGGGGTGCAGTCCTTCTCGGCCGCCATCGCGTCCAGGGTCTCGGTGACGTCGAAGATGCCGTCGTGGTAGCGCCGGGACCACAGCCGGTTCTCGGCCGCCTTCTCGTAGCGGCTGCCTTCGGGGGCGGGCTCGCCCCGGACATACTTGCCGGTGAGCAGCCCGCCGCCCAGCGGGCTCCAGGGGATGAGCCCCAGGCCGTAGCTCTGGGCGAGCGGGATCAGCTCGCGCTCGATCCGCCGGTCGAGCAGATTGTAGGGGGGCTGGTCGCACACGAAGCGGTTCAGGCCGAGCTCCCGGGACACGCCGAGGGACTCCATGATCTGCCAGGCCGCGTAGGTGCTGGTGCCCAGGTAGCGGACCTTGCCCGCCCGCACCAGATCGTCGAGGGCGCGGAGGGTCTCGTCGATGGGGATGTCGGACTGGGGCCGGTGGATCTGGTAGAGGTCGATCCAGTCCGTGCGCAGGCGGCGGAGGCTGGCCTCGCACTGCTGGATGATATGGCGGCGCGAGTTGCCCATCATGTTGGGATCATCATCCGCCATGCGGCCGTGGACCTTGGTGGCGAGGACGATCCGGTCGCGCTGGCCGTTGCGGGCGAGGGCCTCGCCGACCACGGTCTCGCTCTCGCCCCGGCTGTAGACGTTGGCGGTGTCGAGGAAGTTGATCCCCCCGTCGAGGGCGGTGTCGATGATGCGGCAGGAGGTCTCGAGGTCGGTCTTGCCGCCGAACATCATGCAGCCCAGGCAGAGGGGGCTCACCTTGACGCCGGTGCGGCCGAGGGGGCGGTAGTCCATGAGGGGTCTCCGGGGGATCGGGTTGAACGCGCACCATGGTAGGCGGGCTCCCCGGCCCGGGGAAGCAAGAAACCGGGGGTACCCCTGCGCGCTCGGTGATCTACGATCATGAAGGCCAATGTACGAACGTGAGTCGGATTGCGCCCGTCGCCGCCGTGAGGCATACTTGGGCACATCCTCCCGACACACCATGGGCCTCTCCAACGCCAAACTTATCCTCCGGAATCCGCGGGAGCCGGACATCGCCCCGGTCGAGGTCGACGCCCTGGCCGACACGGGGTCCGTCTATCTGGCCATTCCCGAGCACGTCCGGCTCCAGCTCAAGCTGGAGGAGCAGGGGCGGAAGGAAGTGACGCTGGCGGATGACTCCCGGAAGATGGTGCCGTACGTCGGTCCCATCGAGACCCGGTTCGGCAACCGGGTCGCCTTTGTGGGGGCGATCGTGATGGGGCAGGAGGTTCTGCTGGGGGCCATCCCGATGGAGGACATGGACCTGGTCGTGGTGCCCTACCGGCGGGAAGTGATGGTGAACCCGCTCAGCCCTAACTTCGCGGCCGGAAAGGCGAAGTAGCCTCCGGGCCGCGCGCTTCCCCGTTGCCAGCAGGGCGCGCCGCGCCTAGGCTGGGGGGCATGAAACCGTTCATCCACGACGACTTCCTGCTCCGCACCGACGCGGCCCGGGCGCTGTACCACCAGTTCGCCAAGGACCAGCCGATCTACGACTACCACTGCCACATCCCCCCGGCGGACGTGGCGGCCAACCGGGAGTTCCGCAATCTGGCCGACATCTGGCTGGCCGGCGACCACTACAAGTGGCGGGCCATGCGGTCGAACGGGGTCCCCGAGACCTACTGCACCGGCGACGCCTCGGACTGGGAGAAGTTCGAGGCCTGGGCGGCCACCGTGCCCCACACCCTGGGCAATCCGCTCTATCACTGGACGCACCTCGAGCTGAAGCGGGTGTTCGGCATCGACACCCTCCTCCATCCGGGCACGGCCAAGGCGATCTGGGACGAGGCCAACCGGGTGCTGGCCACCGATGACGGGCGGGTGCACGGCATTCTGAAGCGCTTCCGGGTGGCGGTGATCGGCACCACCGACGACCCCACCGACACCCTGGAGCACCATCAGGCCATCCGGGCCTCGGACCTGCCCACCCGGGTCTACCCGTCGTTCCGGCCCGACAAGGCGCTGCGGGTGGACGATCCGGCGGCCTGGAACGCCTGGGTGAACCTGCTCTCCTCCCGGTCGGGCCTGGCCTGCGACTCGCTGCGCGGCCTGGAGGAGGCGCTGGCCGACCGGCACGGGTTCTTCCACGACCAGGGATCGCGGCTGTCGGATCACGGCCTCGAATGCGCCCTGGCCGAGCCCTGCACCCAGGCCGAGGCCGAGGCCATCTTCGCCGGGGCCCGGGGCGGGCGGGCGGCCACGCCGGCCGAGACCGCGAAGTTCGGATCCTACCTGATGCGAACCTTCGGCCGCCTCGACGCGGCCCGGGGCTGGACCAAGCAGATGCACCTGGGGGCCATGCGCAACAACAGCACCCGTCAGTTCCGGGCGCTGGGGCCGGACACGGGGTTCGACAGCATCGGGGACCGTCCCCAGGGCCAGGCCCTCTCCCGCTACCTGGATTCGCTCGACCTCACCGGCGAGCTGCCCAAGACCGTGCTCTATAACCTGAACCCGGCCGACAACTACCTGTTCGCGACCATGATCGGCAACTTCCAGGACGGCAGCGTGCCCGGGAAGATCCAGTTCGGCAGCGGCTGGTGGTTCCTGGACCAGAAGGAGGCCATGGAGTGGCAGATCCGGGCGCTCTCCAACCTGGGTCTGCTCAGCCGGTTCGTGGGCATGCTCACCGACAGCCGGAGCTTTCTCTCCTACCCGCGCCACGAGTATTTCCGCCGCATCCTCTGCAATCTGCTGGGCCAGGACATGGAGCACGGCGAGATTCCCGACGACCTCGACCGGGTGGGGGCCCTGGTACGCGACATCTGCTTCCACAACGCGGTCCGGTATTTCGGAATGGAGCCGGGGCCGGTCTAGGCCCATCCATGACCCGGACCTGGTGGCGAATCCCCCTTCTGGTGTTCGGGGTCTTCGCCTGCTCCACCGCGATCCTCATGATCAAGGCGTCGGAGGCGCACCCGGCGGTGCTCACCTCGTACCGCCTGTTCATCGGGGCCGGCCTGCTGGCCCCCGCCTGGTGGCGCGACCGGAGGCGGTTCGGGCCGCTCACCCGGCGGGAACTGGGCATGGCCGCCCTGCCCGCCGCCCTGCTCTCGGCCCATTTCATCTCCTGGACCGTGGGGGCGCGCCTGACCCTGGCCGGGAACGCCAGCCTGGTGGTCAACATGACCCCGGTCGTGATGCCGTTCCTGCTGTTCCTGCTGGTGCGCGAGCGGATCACCCGCGGCGAGATCGCGGGCACGGCGGTGGCCATCGCAGGCATGCTGCTCCTAACGGCAGGGGCGGCGCGGGTGCGGCGGGAATACCTGTGGGGCGACCTGATCTGCTTCGGCTCCATGGTGGTGTTCACGGCCTACCTGGCCATGGCCCGGCGGTTCCGGAGCGGGAGCAGTCTATGGCGGTATCTGGTGCCGCTGTACGCGATGGCCGGTCTCCTGAGCCTGGGCCCGGCGGCCTGGCTCACCGGCGGGCGACTCGGGCTGCCGCCCCGCGAATGGCTGTGGATGGGGCTGCTGGGCCTGGTACCCACGGTGATGGGGCATTCCATCCTCAACCACGCCATGCGCACCATGCGGGGCCAGGGCGTGGCGGTGGTGAACCTGGGGCAGTTCGCCTTCGCGGGGGTGTTCGCCTTCTTCCTGTTTAGCGAGGTTCCGCCGTGGACGTTCTATCCGGCCAGCGCCCTGGTGGTGGCGGGCAGCGTGCTGGCCATCCGCGCCACCCCGCCCCGTCAGCCCCCGGCCCTCAGACCGGGACCCGAGGCCGATCCTACCTGATGTCCTGCCACTCCAGGTTGGGATTCACCCCGTAGATCAGGTCCACGAGGATGTCGGACAGGAAGTACAGGGCGTAAAAGGCCACCAGCAGAATCAGCCACGCCCCCACGCACCGGCTGAAATCCGTGCCAAAGACGATCCTCATCATGGGAATCCCCAGCACCACCACCGCCCCATCGACCCAGAGCCAGTATTCCGGGCCATAGGTCGCGGACAGATACCGTCCTCCCACAAACAGCCCCACCATGAGGGCCGAATACACAAGCGTGCGGATGACCCCGGCGGTCTCGACCTGGGTGATGATGGTGACGAACCAGACGAGGACGACGAAGATCACCGCGAACCCGGTGGCAAATCCGGGGGTCGCCGTCTCCAGAAAGGGGATCGCATTGAGGTTCATGGGCTCAGCCTCCGTGAAAGGGCATCTGGCAGCGCAAGGGGACGGATATGTTCAATAGGCACCTTCAGGTGGAACTGTGCACCCCCTCCTGTAGACTGTCCAGCAGGATTTCGGCCGAACGGGGACCGAATCCCGGAATCTCCGCGATTTCTTCGAGCGTAGCCCGCTTCAGACGGCGCAGGGAGCCGAACCGGGTGAGCAGAATCGCCTTGCGCTTGCCGCCGATTCCGGGGATGTCATCGAGTTCGGAACCGCTGGCGGACTTGCGGCGCAGGCGGCGGTGGTGGGTGATGGCGAACCGGTGGGCCTCGTCGCGCAGGCGGCGGAGCACCAGGAGCCCTTCCGAGTCCGGGGGCAGCCGGAGCACCGCGTCCATCCGGCCCTCGGGGAACAGCTCCTCGAACCGCTTGGCCAGACCGGCCATGGGCAGCGGTCGCGGGAGCCCGAGACCGTCCCGGGCGGCCAGGGCGGCCTTGAGCTGCGTCACCCCGCCGTCGATCAGCACCAGATCCGGCAGCCGTCCCTCCTCGTCCCACAGCCTGCGGTAGCGGCGGGAGACCGCCTCGGCGATGGAGGCGGGGTCGTCCACGCCCTCCACCCGCCGGATCCGGAAGATCCGGTAGCGGCGGGGATCGGGGATGCCGTCGATGGCCACGACCATGCTGGCCACCGTGTAGGTTCCGGAGATGTGCGAGATGTCGAATCCCTCGATCCAGCCCGGCGGGCGGGTGAGGCCGAGGCGGCCCTGCAGCTCGGCCAGCCCCTGGCGG
>PXDE01000522.1 GCA_003566475.1 PVC group bacterium
GCTCGCCGGTTCGGGGAGCGCGGAATCCATGGCGCATGGATATGCCCGACCCCCGGGGCAGGCTCAAGCGGAAACGGCGCCCGGTCTCCACGCATCCGCCGTTATCTCCGCCTCCTGAACCCTGAACCCTACTCCCCCACAACCTTGACGGGGCAGGGGAGGGGGCCTAGCCTGTGCCGGTTTGCACCCCGAGGCTTTCCCATGGCGTTCCGCATCTTCCCCTCCCTGCTCGCGGCCGATTTCGGCCGGCTGGAGGAGGACTGCCGTCTGGTGGAGGCGGCGGGGGCGGACGGGATCCATCTGGACGTGATGGACGGGCATTTCGTGCCCAACCTGAGCATGGGCCCAGATGTGGTGGCCATGACCCGGCGGGCGCTCAAGGGCCATCTCAGCACCCACCTCATGGTCAGCCGGCCGGACCTGTATGTGACCCCGTTCCTCGAGGCGGGGTCGGACACCCTGCAGATCCACGCCGAGACCCTGGTCGATCTGGACGCGGCCCTGCGGGCGATCCGGGCGGCGGGGCGGCGGGCGGCTCTGGTGCTGAACCCGGAAACCCCGGCGGCGGCCCTCGACCTCTGGGCGGACCGGCTCGACGAGGTGCTGCTGATGAGCGTGCATCCGGGCTTCGGCGGCCAGACCTTTCTGGCCGGGGTGCTCGACAAGTGCCGGGAGATCCGCCGCCGCCATCCGGACCTCGACATCTCCATCGACGGCGGGGTGGGGGCGGCCAACGTGGCCGAGTGCGCCGCCGCCGGGGTCAACATCTTCATCATGGGCAGCGCCTTCTTCCGGGCTCCCGACCCCGTGGCCTATCTGCGCGACGTGCGGGCCCGGCTGGCCGAGGTGCCCGCGTGAGCCGACTCTCCCGGATCCGCAACTTCTGCATCATCGCCCACATTGACCACGGGAAGTCCACCCTGGCCGACCGCATGCTCGACCTCACCCACACCATCGCCGCCCGCGAGGCCCGCGACCAGGTGCTCGACGACATGGACCTGGAGCGGGAGCGGGGGATCACCATCAAGGCCCATCCGGTGACCATGGCCTACCAGGCCCGGGACGGGCACACCTACCAGTTCAACCTCATCGACACCCCCGGCCATGTGGACTTCTCGTACGAGGTGACCCGGAGCCTGGCCGCCTGCGAGGGGGCGCTGCTGGTGGTGGACGCGGCCCAGGGGGTGGAGGCCCAGACCGTGGCCAACACCTACCTGGCCATCGACCAGGATCTCGAGCTGATCCCGGTCATCAACAAGATCGACCTGCCCAACGCCAATCTGGACAGCGCCCGGGCCCAGATCGAGGAGGTGCTGGGGCTGGACGCCTCGGAGGCGCTGCTGGTGAGCGCCAAGACGGGGGAAGGGATCGGCGCGGTGCTGGAGGCGGTGGTGGCCCGGGTGCCCCATCCGACCACCGACGCGGCGTCCGACCGGGAGACCCGGGCGCTGATCTTCGATTCCGAGTACGACACCTACCGGGGCGCGGTGGCCTATGTGCGGGTGGTGGACGGCCATCTCCGCCGGGGCGAGAGGGTGCGGTTCGTGGCCGGCGAGCGGGACTATGAGGTGAAGGAGGTGGGCGTGTTCCGGCCCCAGCCGGTGGCCAAAGACGAACTCCGGGCCGGCGACGTGGGCTACGTGGTGTGCAACATCAAGGACGCCTCCGACATCCAGATCGGCGACACCATCACCCTGGCCGCCGACCCCACGGCCCGGCCCCTGCCCGGGTTCAAGAAGATCCAGCCCATGGTGTTCACCGGGCTCTATCCGGTGGACACGGCGGACTACGAGAAGCTGCGGTTCAGCCTGGAGAAGCTGGCCATCAACGACTCGGCCTTCACCTACATGCCCGAGTCCTCGGCCGCGCTGGGGCTGGGTTTCCGGGCCGGGTTCCTGGGGCTGCTCCATATGGAGATCATCCAGGAGCGCCTGCGGCGGGAGTACGACCTCGACATCATCAACACCTATCCGGGGGTGGTCTATCACATCCACCTGCGGAACGGCACGATGCTCGAGGTGGAGAATCCCACCAAGCTGCCGGACCCCACGACCATCGACCGCATCGAGGAGCCGATCATCAAGGCGCACATCATCTGCTCGACCGAGCACATCGGCGACGTGATGCAGCTCATCCTGGACCGGCGCGGCACGCTCGACCACACCGACTCCATCGACGGGCAGCGGGTGATGCTGACCTGCGTGCTGCCGCTGAACGAGATCCTTATCGACTTCCACGACAAGCTCAAGAGCGCGACCAGCGGCTACGCCAGCCTCGACTACGAGCCCGCCGGCTACCGGGCGGACAAGCTTGTGAAGCTCGACATCCTGGTCCACCACGAGCCGGTGGAGGCGTTCTCGAGCATCCTCCACGAGTCCAAGGCGGAGTCGCGGGGCCGGGCCCTGTGCCAGAAGCTCAAGGAGATCATCCCGCCCCAGATGTTCGCGGTGCCGGTGCAGGCGTCCATCCAGAGCCGGATCATCGCCCGGGAGACCATCCGGGCCCTGCGCAAGGACGTGCTGGCCAAGTGCTACGGGGGTGACATCACCCGCAAGCGCAAGCTGCTGGAGAAGCAGAAGGAGGGCAAGAAGCGCATGAAGCAGATCGGCCAGGTGAACATTCCCCAGGAGGCGTTCATCCATGTGCTCAAGAGCTGAGCGTTGCAGGGGAGGGGACTGACCATGGTTTGGTTCAGCTACCGGCGGCGGCAGAAGAAGCTGGTGAAGTCGATCCTCCAGGAGGCCCGGCACGCCCGGCACATGCGCGAGGACATCACCGATCCGCAGATGATCGGCCGCCTCCGGGCCCAGGAGCAGCGGGTGACCGCCATGGCCCGGGGCAAGCTCCAGGGCGATGTCGAGAAGGAGGCCCACAAGCTGCTGGACCTGGCCCGCGAGGTGTTCCCGGTACGGGCGCATCCCAAGCTCCGGGAGAATCTGGAGGTGGTGCTGGTGGCGGTGGCGGTGGCCATGGGGGTACGCACGTACTTCGTGCAGCCGTTTCGGATCCCCACCGGGTCCATGCAGCCCACGCTCTATGGGATCACCGTGGATCCAACGGGCCCCGTCGAGCGCCAGTGGCACGAGACGTTTCCTCTGTCCCTGGTGCGGCTGGCCCTGCTTGGGGAGCGCTACGAGGAGGTCCGGGCCCGGGTGAGCGGGACCGTGTGGGAGCCCCAGGACGCTCCGGACGACCATGTCCAGATTCCGGTCCTCACCGGTCCCCGGGGTCACGGGCTTCTCCACCGGGTTCGGAAGGTGCATCCCCATGAGGCCTTCCTGGAGTACCTGCGGGTGCGTCCGGGGGACGAGGTGAGCGAGGGCCAGGTTCTGGCCCGGGGCCGGGTCCGGTTCGGCGATCACATCCTGGTCAACCGCATGGCCTACAATTTCCGTCGGCCGCGCCGGGGGGACATCTTCGTGTTCAGCACCCGGGAGGTGCGGCATTCCCGGATCGACCCCGACCACTTCTACATCAAGCGGCTGGTGGGGCTTCCCGGCGAGCGGGTCCAGATCCGGCCGCCCGAACTGGTGGTGGACGGCGAGCCGGTGCGCGCGCCGGCCTATTTCCGGCGTCAGGCGGAGCGCGACGGCTTCGCGGGCTTCCGGCTGGTGGACCGTCATCCGGAGCGGAGGATCGAGGCCATCCTGTTCGACCCCGAGGACACGGTTGACCTCGGCCCCGAGGAATACCTGGCCATGGGCGACAACACGGAGTCGAGTCTGGACGGGCGGTACTTCGGCGGGGTGCATCGCGACGCCATCCTCGGCCCGGCCTTCGGCGTCTACTGGCCGTTCTCGCCGCGGTGGGGCCTTATTCGTTAGGTGGTTTGCGGAGTCCATGCCCGTGGGGATTGACTGCGGGCCAGCGCTCAGAACCTGAGGCCCGTTGAGCCCCGCCGCCTCAACATTTTGGGCCTTGAATCGCCGGGGCCGCTGGGTATCCAGGCCGGACTCACCATAAGATCTATTATGCGACGTTATGTATCCCTTGGGGTCTAGCGAGAATCGGCTGCTGGGGACGTGTCGTGTGTAGGCGCGATGTAGCCGAACGCGCCAAGCGTTTGGTCGGCTGCGGGAAACGACGCGAACCCGAGCCTGGCGGGCGCAACGCGCGGGTCCGGCTCGCCACCCGAGCGGCCCATGCGCGTCCACGCCCTGGCGGGCGCGGCTACGTAGCCGTGTCGGTGCCAGCCGGTGGACGCGGGCGGGAACGACGCAGCGATGGGGTCAGATCTGGTAGTTCACCGGATGCAGGCCGCATTCCTTGTGCTCGGGATTCTCCCACCACCAGCGGCCGGCCCGCTGATCCTCGCCGGGTCGGATGGCCCGGGTGCAGGGGGCGCAGCCGATGGACGTGTAGCCGAGGTCGTAGAGCCGGTTGTAGGGGATCCGATGCTTCCGGGTGTAGTCCCACGCCTGCTCGTAGGTCCAGTTCACCAGCGGGCTGAGCTTGAGGATGCCCCCGTTGGCCTCGTCCACCTCGACCACGTGCAGCGATGACCGGGTGACGCTCTGCTCGGCCCGCAGGCCGGTGATCCAGGCCTCGGCCCCGGCCAGGGCCCGCCGCAGCGGCAGCACCTTGCGGATCCGGCAGCATTCCTTCCGGTTCTCCACGCTCTCCCGGAACGAGAACGCCCCCTTCTCGCGGATCAGGGCCTCCACGTCCGCGGCCTCCGGATGGTACCACTCGATGGTCAGCCCGTAGGCCTGCCGCATCCGCTCCGCGCACTCGTAGGTCTCCTCGGGCAGCCGGCCGGTGTCGAGCGAGACCACCCGCACATCCGTGCGGATCTTCGCGAGAAGGTAGGCGAGGATGTTGTCCTCGATGCTGAAGCTGGTGGCCAGCACCAGCCGGGGATGGTACAGATCGACGGCATGCCGGAGCACGGCCCCGGGATCGTCGAGATCCACGCCCTTCCAGGGGGCCATCGTATCGGTTGGGGCGGTCGTGCTCATGGTGGTGTCCGGTCGGAGAGGATGTCTAATCAATCATTCTCCGATCAATTTAGTTGACATTCGCCTCGGGGTCAACCAGAGTCTTGAGGATTCAATGCCGCCTCGGGCCTTGCCTCGGGCGAGTTCCCTCTTCACAGTGTCCCCTCCCCTTTCCCATTCCACTGGAGCCGCCGCATGACCCTGACCCCTCCAGGCCTGACCCAGGTCGAGAAGGACAAGCTGGCCATCGATCCCGACTTCGATTTCCGCGAAGACATCGCCGCCCGCCCCTTCCAGGATCTCACCACCAACGAGATCGGGATGTTCAAATGGACGGGGATCTACCATCAGCTCCAGAAGGGATTCTTCATGATCCGCCTCCGGATGCCCGGAGGCCTGCTCACCGCCGACCAGTTCGAGCGGGCGGGGGATCTGGCCGAGCGCTACGGGCAGTCGGACCTGTGCATCACCACCCGCCAGTGCCTCCAGTTCCACTGGATCCGCAAGGAGGATCTGCACAAGGTGCTCGAGGGCATGGCCGAGACCGGCATCGATTCCCGCAACGCCTGCGGGGACGTGAACCGCAACGTGGTGACCTGTCCCCTGGCCGGAGTCTGCCGGTATGAGCAGGGCGACACCCTGGGGATGGTGCAGCGCCTGGCCGACGATCCCGAGATCCTCAACGACCAGCGCAACCTGCCCCGGAAGCACAAGATGAGCGTGTCCGGCTGCGGCCGGGCCTGCGGACAGACCCTGATGAACGACCAGGGCTGGTACCCGGTGACGCGCCCCGGGCCGGACGGCGGCGAGGAGAGCGGCTGGCGATACCATGCCGGCGGTGGCCTGGGGGCCCGGCCCTTTCTGGCCCGGACCATCTTCGACTGGGTTCCGGACGACCTGGTGGTGCCGGTGACCCGGGCCGCCCTCGAAGCCTTCCGCCGCCTGGGCAACCGCCGCCTGCGGCCGCAGGCCCGGCTTAAGATCGTGGTGGAGACGATGGGCCCCCAGGCGTTCGGGGCGTACCTGCTGGGCATCCTCCGCGAGCGCGGCCAGGAGGGCGTGGACCGGATCGTGACCGCCCGCGAGGATGCCGAGCTGGGCGAGTACCCGCTGGACGGCGAGGTGGTGGTGCCCCAGAAGCAGCCCGGTCTGAACACGGTGCGCCTGATGATCCTCCGCTCCGAGCTGTTCACCCCGCAGGTCCGGAAGATCGCGGACTGGGCCCGGCGGTACGGGGACGGGACCCTCATCCTCACCAACCGCCAGAACCTCCAGCTCCGCAATGTTCCTGACGCCAATGTGGAGCCGCTGATGAAGGAGATCGGGGAGTCGGATCTGGTCACCGACGGCCTCGACCGCCTGCCCGACATGGTGGCCTGCGTGGGCACCACCCAGTGCAACCTCGCCGTGTCCGACACCCCGGCCACCTACCGCAAGCTCTACGAGGACCTGGGGGCGGATCGGGAGTGGTGGCGGAAGGTCGGCCCCCTGCGCATCCACATGAACGGGTGCCCGAACTCCTGCGCCCAGCACTGGATCGCCGACATCGGCCTCCGAGGCACCCGGTACGAGCGCCCGGAGGGCAGCGAGGAGGGGTTCAGCGTCTTCGTCGGCGGCCGCCTCAGCGGCAACGGCCACCTCGCCGAATACGTCTGCGACGCCCCCGCCGTGCAGATCCCGGCCGTGCTCCGCCGCATGCTCGACGTGTACCTCGAGCAGCGGACCGACCCCTCCGAGCCCTTCGGCGCGTTCGCCCGTCGCCTCGGCGGCGAGGCCCTGGCCCAGGCCATGGGCGAGATCACCGTCCGCCCCGAGGGCGAGGTTGCGGTGCGGAATGTCAGGCTGAAGGGGGTGTTTGAAGAGGCGGTTCGGGAGGGATCAGGGGGGAAGAGTGTTCAGGGTTCAGGGTTCAGGGTTCAGGACGGGCGCCCGCCTGCGGCGGGGTAGCGGAGGGGAGCCGTGGCCTCTTTCAAGCGACTCGAGGACCTGGATGTCTATCAGCGTCTGTGTCGGCTTCACCTGGACGTTTGCGACGTGAGCCACGCGTGGCCCGCCGAAGAGCGGTATGAGCTTGGCTCTCAGGCGCGCCGGTCCTCGAACAGCTCACCCGCTCAGCTTGCGGAGAAGCACGATGATCGCCACCTTCGTAACAAGATCGAAGGAGTGAACCGGAGTCGCGGTGAAGCCGGGGAGACCATCCATCACCTTTACATGGCTCGGCTCAAGGGCTACCTCACGCGCGAAAGCTTCGATGATCTGCGTGCGAGGTACCAGGAATGCGTCCGGATGCTCAACGGCCTCGAACGCGCCTTGGAGCAGAACCTTCCCCCAGAAGGCCGCCGATGGCCCTCCGGCACCCATGAGGCTCCCGGCGCATACGACGCCTATCCGCTAGGCTATCCTGAAGCCCCGCCCTACCCCCCCGGCCCCGACGATCTTCCCCCTCCCCTCTCCCCCCTGAACACTGAACCCTGAACACTGAACACTCCTATGACCGCGATCCCCATCGCCGACCTCCTCCCCGAAGCCGAGCAGCTTCTGGCCGACGGCCAGAACGACGCGGCCATCGATCTGCTGCGGGCGCCGGACGCGCCGACCGATCCGGACCGCTGCGTGCTGCTGGCCCGGGCCTACTTCCAGCGCGGTGATGCCCGTGGAGACGTCTTCTCGGCCCATTTCTTCGCGGTTCGGGCCATCGGCCAGGGCCGCCGGACCCCCGAGATGCTGGCCATCCGCGCCATTTCCGCCTATCGCAAGACCCACTACACGGAGGCGGTGCAGACGTTCCGGGAGTTCGTGGGCCCGGATTCGCCGGTCACCCATCGTTTCCTGCTCGGCGCCGCCCTGATCGAG
This sequence comes from PVC group bacterium, assembly GCA_003566475.1. GTDB lineage: Bacteria > Verrucomicrobiota > Kiritimatiellia > SS1-B-03-39 > PXDE01 > PXDE01. Next base: position 7,791 of record PXDE01000522.1, read on the forward strand.
ACCGGCGAGTTGGAGGAGGCGGAACCCTGGCTGAAGGACGCCCGCGACGGCCACCCAGACCCCGAGGCCTGGCAGATGGCCTGGGCCCGTCTGGAGGCGGTGCGCACGGAGGCGGCGAGGAAGGTGCAGGTCACTCGGAAGCCCTTCGGGCTCGGCGGTCCCCAGACCCGGCGGCCGCTCAACGTGCCCACCCCCTCCCCCAGCCATGCGGTGAGTCTGCGCAAGGGCCAGGGCACCGCGCCCAAAGACTTCCATTGGCTGGCCGAGAACATCCCCTGCCAGAAGGCCTGCCCGGCCGGCACCGACATTCCCGGCTACCTCGCGGCCATCTACCGGGGCGACTACGACGAGGCCTACCGGATCAACCTGCTCGACAACGTGTTCCCGGCCGTGCTGGGCCGGGTCTGCTCGCGTCCCTGCGAGGATGCCTGCCGCCACGGCTGGGAGGGGCTGGGCGCGCCGGGGGCCATCTGCTTCTCCAAGCGGTCGGCGGCGGACTTCAAGACCCAGGACACCATGCTCCTGGCCCCGTGGTTTTCCGCCACCGGGAAAATGGTGGCGGTGATCGGGTCCGGGGTGGCCGGGCTGGCCTGCGCCCGCAACCTGGCCCTCATGGGGCATGCCGTCACCGTCTATGAGAAGCACGAGCGCCCCGGCGGCATGATGAACCAGGGCATCCCGGAGTTCCGGCTGCCCCGAGACATCATCGACAAGGAGATCGACCAGGTGCGGCGTCAGGGGGTGGAGATCGTGTGCGGCACCGAGATCGGCCGGGATATCCCCCTGGGCCGGCTGATGGATGACCACGACGCGGTGGTGATGGCGGCGGGCACCCTGCGGCCCAACCTGCTGGATATCCCCGGCCAGGACCTGGGCGGTATCGCCCATGGACTGCCCTTCCTGCTTCAGGCCAACGAGACCGGCGACTACCCCATCGGACGCCACGTGGTGGTGATCGGCGGCGGGTTCACGGCCATGGACTGCGCCCGCACCGCCGCCCGGCTGGGGGCCAACGTCTATCGCCTGGAGGAGAGCGGCCCCGAGGGGGCGATGAAGCTCTCCCCCGAGGCGGTCAAGGTGCTCTACCGCCGCTCCGAGAAGGAGATGCTGGTGACCCCCGGCGAGGTCGAGGAGCTGGGGCACGAGCACATCCCCATGGAGTTCATGGTGAGCCCGGTCTCGTATGTGGGCGAGGAGGGGCGGGTCACCGCCATGCGCTTCGTCCGCAACGAGCTGGGCGAGCCCGACGCCAGCGGACGGCGGCGGCCGGTGCCCATCGAGGGCAGCGAGTTCGACATCCCGGCCGACACCGTGCTCCTGGCCACCGGGCAGTTTCCGGGCGCGGAGTGGATCGACGAGGCCCTGACCGGCGATCTGGTGGAGCCCGACGGCTGGCTCAGGAGCGGGAAACGCGCGGAGACCGCGCTGGCCAAGGTGTTCGTGGCGGGAGACTTCGCCACCGGGGCTTCGACGCTCATCGAGGCCATCGCCCACGGCAAGGAGGCGGCCCGCAAGGTGGACACCTTCCTCATGGGCGAGGAGCGGCTGGTGGACGTGGCCGAGATCACCGACGTGTCCGCCACCGACCGGGCCCGCGACATGGACTACACCGACCGGGTGCCCATGCCCACCCTCCCCCTCCCC
>PXDE01000347.1 GCA_003566475.1 PVC group bacterium
GAGGACAAGCTCGACGCTCATCCGGCCCAGCTCTCGGGCGGCCAGAAGCAGCGGGTGGCCATCGCCCGGGCCCTGGCCATGGAGCCCAAGATCCTCCTGTTCGACGAGATTACCTCCGCCCTCGACCCCGAACTGGTCGGCGGCATCCTCGACCTCCTGCGCGACCTCGCCGCCGCCGGCGACCGCACCATGCTCATCGTCACCCACCAGATGAACTTCGCCCGCGACGTCTCCCACCGCGTGCTGTTTTTCGACCACGGGGTGATCCTCGAGGACGGCCCGCCCGACCAGATTCTGGTCGAGCCCGAACACGAGCGGACCCAGGAGTTTCTGAAGAGCGTGCTGGAGGCGTAGGGATCAATCCGGGTTCCGCGGATCGTCCTCCGGGGTAAGGCTGGATGCGGGTGGCGGAAGGCCGGAGTCCAGCCGGTCCCCATACCGTCCGCGGGCGCCGCCCGGAACCGGACGGCACATGACACCCCTACGCCACCATCCGGGCATGTCAAGCGGCCGCCCCGAGCTTGTCACCCGTCGCGGGAGGTGTAGGCTGTGCGGTCATGGCAAGCGAATCGTACCGACCGGGCATCTGGCGACTCCGGTTCCGCGCGGCGGGCGTGCGCAATGCAGCCGCGCTCGCTCTGCTGAGCCTGATGGGCTGCGGCCCGGCCCCGTCCGAACCCGACGGCCTCTCCGGCCTGCGCCCGTACGACCGCATCACCCTCGCCCACGACGGATCGGACGGGGGCGATGCGACGCTGGGCGGCTACTACGCCGCCGTGCTCCACGGGTTCTTCCTGCAAGAGGGACTGGATGTCACCCTCGTCCAGCCCGCCCGGCCCGAGGGGTCGGCCCTGGCCATGGTCGCGGCCGGCGGGGCCGACTATGGCGTGGCCGACGCCGACCGGATCCTGATCGCCCGGGCCCGCGGGCAGGAGGTGGTCGGCCTCCTGGCGCCGGTGCAGACCGGCCTGGCCGAGCTCACGGATGCGCCGGATCCGGCGACGGACTTTGCCGAGGAGACGGAGTGGGATCCCTACGGACGGGTGCTGCTGACCGGCGCAGACCGGATCGGGGAGCGCCCCGACCAGGTCGCACGCATGGCCCGGGCGGCCGCCCGGGGCTGGCGGCGCTATATCGAGGATCCCGAAGCCACGCACGCCTACATGCGGAGCAAGCGGGAGGCTCTCGACGAGGACCGCCTCATCGCCGATCACCGGGCCCTGGTCCCGCGGGTGAACAACGCCGAGGCGCGGATCCACGGCATCGGCACCATGCGGGCCGAGCGCTGGGCCGACCTGCATCGGAGGCTCAAGGACGCCGATCAGCTCGGCCCCGAACCGGGCGACCCGGAATCCGCCTTCAACGCCTCGTTCGTGCCCGGCCCTCCGGACGAGGCCGACCTCCTGCTGAACTTCGGCCGCTGACCCTCCACCATGCTCCGGGCCCTCCAGGACCAGACCACCTGCCGAATCGTGCGCAGGATCGCCACCGAGGGCCTGGCCAAGCTCACCGACTTCGGCATCGCCCTCGCCGCGGCCGGGGCCGGTCCCGATCCCACGCGGTTCCTGGTCGGCAAGCTGCCCTACATGGCCCCCGAACAGGCGGCCCGGCGGCCGCTCGATTTCCGGGCCGACCTGTTCTCGCTGGGGGCCGTGCTGTTCGAACTGCTCAGCCTCCGCCGGATCCGCGACGGCGACGACGAGGAGGCGATGACCCGCCGCGCCCGGGACGGGGATGTGGACTGGGATGGTCTGCCCGCCGGTCTCGGGGACGAGCTGACCGGCCTTCTGCGCCATGCCCTCGCCTTCCGCCCCGAGGACCGGCCCCAGTCCACCGACGACCTGGCCCGGAGCCTCGAGCACTTCATCTGCCGCGACGGCTACGGCCCCACCATCCAGACCGTGGAGGCCTACCTCCGTCAGGAGTTCCCCGACCTCTACCGCCCCCGGGCCCGGCGCGGTGATTCCAGAACGCCCCTCGCCCCCACGGACGAGGTGGCCACCATGATCATGGACGAGACCACCGTCCTCCCGTCCCCGTAGCCGCGCCCGCCAAGGGCGTGGACGCGCGTGGACAAGCAGCCGCCAAGCGCCCGGAACGCGCTCAGCCCGACGGCGCCGGTTCCGTTCGGGGCCGGTACCGCCCGGGCGGTTCCTGGACCACGGGAGGCTCCTCGCCCGGCTCCAGCGGGAAGTCGAACACCGGGGCCGCGCGCTCGGCACAGCGGACGCAATCCCGTTGGGGTAGGTCGGTGGGGTGCCGCGAACCCAGGGTAGCGGCCAGGCCGCAACCCTGGGCTAGCGGATGAAACCCCGTTGGGGTTCGTAAACCGCTCCCGAATCTGGCGCGGATACTCCGATGGCGGTACGCAGGCAGGCCCCGCTACGGAGCGCCGCTGTCCCCGGCGGGTCCGCCACCCTCCCCGTAGTCCTCCGATGACTCCCGGACAGCCGTCAGGGGCGAAGCGGAGGCGGCTCGCATTCGGGCCACCTGTTCCGCATCGGGAATCTCCGCCGCAAGCGTCCGTCGAAGCGCTTCCTCATACGTCTCGTCCGAATGCCCCTCGGATCGGAAGTACCGCATATATCCCCGGCGCAGCGCGGCCTCGTCCTCGGCCTCGATGATCCCCCCCTCACGGGGCGCCGTCACCCAGTCGATGGCCAGCTCGATCTCCAACCGACGGGCCGCCGCGATCGAACGGTCCCGCTTCGGATACGCCTCCAGAACACGGAGGTCGGCATTTCGCCTGTCGAAATCAATCAGAAAGATCATCGCTTGTCCCAGGTCTGCTCCGCGATCCGGATGAGGGTTCGTAGATTCTCTGCGAAGTCCGCACGCGTCTTGGACAGGAAGAGGAGCAGGACGTCCTCCTCCGGGTTCTCGCCGGAACTAAGGGTGTCCCATGCCAGCAGTTCCATTTCCTCAAGGTTCCGGTGGTGTTCCGACAACTCTTCCATCGCACGCTGATACTCTATCGGGCCGCCTCCGTATTTCAACCCTGGATCCAACCGGTCGGCCAGGCATTCGCAGTGCTGAGCCCATAAATCCTGAAGTTGGGTTCGAAGTTGAATCTCAATCGCCCACCCGTCGACGGTAACGATGATATGCACAGCCCGGTACCCGTAGTTAGGGCGGGCCCGGCGATCTTCGACCCGCGCCGACGGGAAGGCCGTCAGGATTCCCGCCAGAACTTGTTCCTGGTCCCGAATCGCGTCCACGACGATCCGGCACCCGGCGATATCCTGAACCTGGCTGAGACGGATGCTCTGCCGTCTCAGTTTGTCCGCAATGGATTGGATGGACTTCGTGTCCCGTCCTGTGGGCGCGAAACCGAGTAGGCTCGACACCCTTGCCAGCACCTGTACGTAAGCAGGCCCGAAGGACTCGCGGTACTCGTCCAACTCCAGGAAGTCCTGCGCGGAGCAGGTCCCTTCCCTCAGGCGGTCGCCGAGGCGGTCGATGTGGGATCGGCTGAAGGGAGGGGGCATCGTGGGACCCAGTGGTACAGGCGGAGCCCATACGAAGCACAGGCTAACAGTTCAAGTAGCCCGTCGTCCAGACCTTGGACGGTTTCGTCCAGACCTTGGACGGGGGCCTACTCGTGCCGGAAGGCCTGGATGGGGTCGAGGAAGTGCGGATGGGGCTGGCCGGAAGGAGGCGACGAGTTTAGGCTGGCATGCGAGTCTTTATGATGCGTGCTTCGCGCCCACCAGATGATGCACCGCTTGCCGAAGGCCTCGTAGGCGTCACGCCACCGATTTCGGCTTGGATGCGGATCGGGATGACGGTTCACGCTCTCCTCGCGCTGGCGCTCGCCTGGGCGGTTCTAGGCACGTTAGCGGACCTGCTCGCGCCGCGGGTACTCGTGTTCGGGGACTCGTGGCATCTGATGTTCGGCTCGGCCACGCTCAGGGGGTGGTGGCCGGGACGGCTGAACACGGCCCTCCATCTGAGCGGGCCGCTGCATTGGCTCGGCACGGCAGGCGTAGCCGTGGCTCTGGGGGCTACAGGATGGCGGGCGATCCGCACGTCTGACGTGGCGATCATCCGATGGCGGCGATCAGCCGGCGTAGCGATGGTGGCGGGATTGGCCCTGCTCGCCATGGGGGTGCCCGCGCTGGCCCGACGGAGCCTGCTCCGAGGCGGGCCTTTCGTGCGCGACGGGTCGGCCTGGATCCTCCTCCGGATGGGGCGCCTGGACATGGCCGATGTCCGTTCGGCCATTGAAGCCGCCCGCTGGGGAGCGGAGCAGGCGGACCTGGAGGAAATGGTGCACGGGGACTGGATCCGGTACGCCCTGGGGCTGCTCGGAACCCGGCAACCGAGCGAAACGGCCCAGTGGCTCACCCAAGTGGCCCGGGAGCGGCCTTCCCCATCCTTTGTGGTGCATGCCTATCCCTATCTCATCGCCCTGAACGTCCAGGAGACGTATCCCCTGCTCCTTCGTGTCGCCTGCTTCCGACGGCAAGGCGCCCTGGCCTGGCACCTGGTGGACGCCGGTCTTCCCGAGGCGATCATTGCAGCGGTCAGAGCCCATCGGACGACCGAACCGCTCGACGATGCCGAACGCCAACGGCTGGCCAAGCTGCTGGGGCGGGACGCGGGCCCGTGGCCTCAGGACTGGATCGATGCCTACGACCTTCTCCGGGCGGACCTCCCCACTCCCTTGCCCGCCGATCTCGCTTCGGAATCCCGGCGGGTTCTGGATCTGTTTTCCGAGGCCGAAGCGGCGGACCGACGGCTGTCCAGGGTCATCGGCTACGTTATGGTTCAGGAACTCGTTGACGCTGGCGACTTCGAAACCCTCGGGGGGCTCTTCAGGATCGACCGCGCCTTCGGCATGGAGCCTCCGTCCGACCCGACCCAGACCCAGGCAGAGGTCCGCCGGCGACTGGAGTCCGAGTTTCCTGGGGATCAGGCCCATGAAGTGGTCGAACTGTTCCGCCGCCTCGATCGCCTGTCTTCGCCCCACCGGGTTCGCCTGACTCCTCCCTCACCGGACCCATACCTCCCCAGCCTGGAGGCGTTCGAGGGCGACGTGCGAAGGTATGTCGAGGCCATCCACGATCTGCCTCTCCCGGATCCCGAGGAAGAGGAGCGACTGAATAGACTCATCGAGGAGCGGTTCGGCGACGCGGACGCGCCTTCCGTCTGACCGCCGCACCCGCTGTTGTCCAGACCTTGGACGGTTCCGTCCAGACCTTGGACCATTCCGTCCAGACCTTGGACGGGCGCTATTCGTGCCGCAGGGCCTGGATGGGGTCGAGGCGGGCGGCGCGGGCGGCGGGGTAGAGGCCGAACACGATCCCCACCCCCACCGAGATGCCGAGGGACAGGATGAGGCTCCAGGCGGTGACCACCGTGGGCATGCCGGCCACCTGGGTGATGACCAGCGGGATGAAGAGCCCCAGCCCCACGCCGATGAGCCCGCCGGTGAGCGAGAGCACCACGGTCTCGATGAGGAACTGCCGCACGATCTGGCGGCGGCGGGCCCCGATGGCCCGGCGGATGCCGATCTCGCGGGTGCGCTCGGTGACGCTGGCCAGCATGATGTTCATAATGCCGATCCCGCCCACGAGCAGGGAGATGCCGGCGATGGAGCCGAGCACGATGTTGAAGTTGCGCCGGGTGGCCTCGGCCTGGCGGAGCAGGGCCAGGGGCACCCGGATCTGGTAGCCCCCGTCGGGATGGGAGGTCCGCAGCATGGTCTCGATCCCCCAGGCCAGGGGCTCGACGTCGGCCAGCTCCCGGGCCTCGACGATCATGGCGTGCAGCTCGACCCACTCCCGCTCGTGCCCGGCGGCGGTGCGGCGGGTGGTGAGGTCGCCGAACACGCGGCGGGCGGTGGTCATGGGGATGTAGATATCCACGTCCTGGTCCGGCGTCTGCACCGCCCCCTCCCCGCCCGCGCTCCGGATGATGCCCACCACCTCGAAGGCCTTCCCGTCCACGAGGATGGACTGGCCCAGGGTGTTGGCGTTGGCGAGCAGGCGGCGGGCCCCGTGCTCGGTGAGCACCGCCGCCGCCGTCCCCTGCTCCTCGTCCAGCGCGGTGAGCACGCGTCCGGCCACCACCGGCCGCCGCACGAGCTGGAACCAGTCCGGGGTGCTGCCCACCACCCGCATCTCCATGCGGGTGGCCCCCAGCCGCACCTCCTTGCGGATGATCTTGGCCGGGGCCAGCCGGGCCACCGCCGGGAAGCCCTCGCGGATGCGGGCCTCGTCCAGATAGCGCAGGCCGTACATCACCATGCGCACCCGCCCGCCCCCGGCCACCGCCTCGTCGGTGGGCTTGATGGAGTCGATGATGAGGTTGTGGCTGCCGAGCTGGCGGATCTGGCGCAGGGCCTCCTGGCTGGCCCCCTCCCCCACCGCGAGCATGGCCACCACGCTGCCCACCCCGAACACCACCCCGAGAATGGTGAGCAGCGACCGCAGCTTGTGGAGGATCAGGGTCCGGATCCCCAGGCGGATCTCCCGGAGCATGGGAACGCGGCGGGTCATCATCAGGACGGATCCTCGATGCGCTCGATGCGCCCGTCGCGCAGGTGGAGCTGGTGGGAGGCGAAGCTGGCGATCTCCGGCTCGTGGGTGACCATGAGGATGGTCTTGCCCTGCCCGTGAAGATCGCCGAGCAGCCGCATGATCTGCTCGCCGGTGGCGGTGTCGAGGTTGCCGGTGGGCTCGTCGGCGAGCAGGATCTCGGGATCGTTGGCCAGGGCCCGGGCGATGGCCACCCGCTGCTGCTGTCCGCCCGAAAGCTCGGCCGGGCGATGGTTCACGCGGCTCTCCAGCCCCACCAGGCCGGCCAGCTCGACCGCCCGCTCGGCGCTGTGGGCGGGGTCCCAGCCCAGATAGTAGAGGGGCAGCTCGATGTTCTCGCGCACGCTGAGCTGGGGGATGAGGTGAAAGCTCTGGAAGATGAATCCGAGCCGCCGCAGCCGGAGATGGCTGAGGGCGTCGTCGTCGAGCCCGCTCACGTCCTCGCCATGGACGAGGTAGCGGCCGGCCGTGGGCACGTCGAGGCAGCCGAGCAGGTTCAGGAGCGTGCTCTTGCCCGATCCGCTGGGCCCCATCACCGCCCAGAACTCGCCCGTCCCGAACTGGAGGCTCACTCCGTCGAGGGCGCGGACCTCCTCGGTCCCCATGCGGTAGATCTTCCGGACCGCGTGGAGTTCGATGACCGGGTCTTCGACCGGCGAGGCGCGGGTCACGGCGTGCCGGCGTCCGGCGCGGGGGCTTCGGCCGGGGTCTCGCGACGGCGGCGGCCTCCTTCGAAACCGCCCGGCGGACGTCCGCCGGGGCGAAGCGAGGTCGGATCGGGCGCTTCGCCCTCCCCGGGTCCGGCGGGCTCGGCCGGCGGCGGGACATCCTGCGGCATCGGTTCGGCCCGCAGATCTGTCCCGTGGAATTCCGGCGGCGCGGCCTCGGCCTCGGACAGCGGCGGGGCCAGCGAGACCACCTCGCCCGGGCGCAGGCCGGAGCGGATGTGGATCATCCGTCGGTTGTCGAGCCCCACCTCCACCGGCCGGGTCTCGAACCCGTTGCGGGTCCGCACGTACACCACCGGCTGGGTGCCCTGGCGGACCACGGCATGGACGGGGATCTGCACCACCTGGTCGAGATGGGCGGCCAGGATCTGGGCGCTGGCCCCCATGCCGGTGCGCAGATCCGGCTCGACCTCCTCGAGATGGATGTCCACGTCATAGACCTTGAGGTTGGGGTTCAGGAACATGCTTCCGGCGTCGGGCAGCGGGGCGATCCGGGCCACCCGCCCCGGGAACGTCCGGTCGGGGAGCGCCTCCACGGCGACCCGGACCGGAAGCCCGCGGCGCACGAGCTGGAGCACCGCCTCCTGGACCTGCACCCGGACCATCATCTGTTCGGCGGCGGGCAGGAAGATGAGATCCTGCCGCTCCCGGACCTGCTGGCCTTCCTGGAGGGGGTCCTGGCTGCCCCGCCACGTGGCCTGGGTGGAGGTGGCGTAGACCACCAGGCCGGCCTGGGGGGCGATGATCCGGCTCTTGGCGATCTGCTCCTTGATCCGCTCCAGCCGGTCCTGCTGCCGCCGGTGCTCGGCCTCGCGGGCGCGGTGGTCGGCCTCGGCCTGGACCACGTCGGCCCGGGCCCGCCGCCGCGTCCGCTCCAGGGCCAGCTCGGCCTGCGTCGCCTCGGCATCGAGCTTCTCGACCTGCCGCTGGTGCATGTGCTCGGTCTCCAGGGCCAGGCGCTCCTTGGCCAGCTCCAGGTCCAGCGCGGCCCGGCGGGCCGAGAGCTGGTCGGCCTCCAGCTCGGTCTGGGAGATGTACCGCTGCTCGAAGAGCACCCGCGACCCCTCCTCCCGCTGACGCGCCCGCTGCAGCTCGGCCTCGGCCAGCACGATCCGCGACTCCAGCTCCCGGAGCCGGTTGGGGTACTCGCCGTCGCGATAGACCGAGAGATCCTCCCGGGCGAAGCGGGCGTTGAGCTCGGCCCGGGCCACGTCGGCCTGGGCCTGGTTGCGCACCACCTCGAGGTTCTCCTGGGCCCGGATGAACGCGGCCTCGGTGTTCTGCACCCGGATCTCCTGGTCCACGAGCTGATCCTGGAACCGGCTGGAATCCAGCTCGACCAGCAGCTCGCCCTTCTCGACCAGGGTGCCCTCGGGGATGAGGAAGATGATGGTGTTCTGGCCTTCGACCTCGCTGCGGACCGAGACCTGGTCGCGGGCCCGCAGGGTTCCGGTCTCGGTGATGCTGATGGTGAGCGGCCCCTCGAACGCCGTGAACAGCGGGGGGAGCCCGCTCTCGCCGTTGCGGCTGCGGAGCACGGCCGCGCCCGCCGCGGCGGCCAGGGCCAGCACGCCGAGGCCGGCCCACAGGAGGCGGCCTCCGCGGGCGGACGGTTTCAGGTTGGGCTTGGTCACGGTCATCGTTGTCTCTCCATCGTCAGGCATAGGGTCATGCGGGATCAGGGCAGCGCGGCCTCCTGCCACTGCAAGTCTTCGGTCACTTCGAGCACCCCAAGATCGCGCTGGAGCTCGAGTTCCGCCACCCGGTAGCGGATTCGGGCCGAGGTGAGGGCGTTCTCGGCCGAGATCAGGCTCTCCCGGGCCTCGAGCAGGTCACGGATCTGGGCCCGGCCCAGCTCGAGCAGCAGCTCGGCGCCCTGCACCCGCCGCCGCGCCACCTCCACCGCCCGGGCCTGGATGCCCAGCGACTCCCGGGCGTCCATCAGGGTCCGCAGGCGGTCGCGCACCTCGAGCTTGATCTGATCCTCCAGCGCCTCGGCCGCCCGGACGGACCGCTCGAAGCCGATCCAGCGGTTCCGGTACCGGTTGCGGGCGGCGGTGCGGCGAAGTGGCCAGTCGAGGGTGAGGCGGCCGGTGTACCGCCCCTCGCCGAGGTCCA
>PXDE01000585.1 GCA_003566475.1 PVC group bacterium
CCCATCCGTCCGATGGCCCGGTTGTCGGGCAGGACCGAGGGCAGCCGCATCCCCGGGAGCAGGCTGCTCGTGTTGACCACCGGAAACGGCTTGGCCCAGAGGGCCTCCTCCTGATCGCGGAGGCCCACGTGGGCCACCATGCCATCCCCCCGCCAGTCCTGGTTCAGGCCCACGAATCCCCGCCGGGGGCGCATATGAATGATCCAATGCCCGTGACGGACCGCATACCGCGCGCACCCTTCTCCCACCTGGTGGCCGAACGGATAGTCCGTGGCCAGGACCAGAGCCACATGCTTTCTTCCCCGGCGCCGACGGGATGAGGACGGATCAGCCATGATGCGAGCCTATCCAGGATGTCGTTTTGACACAATCGTTTTGCGCGTACAGGGGTGGCCGGATCGATCTCCGGGCAGGCATACTGGACATATACGTTACAGACCACGCTATTCGTACCTGGCGCACGGCCGGGCGGCATCCCGATGGAGGCGAACCATGAAGACGATCCGAATTGCGAAGACATCTCTTGTGTGCATGGCCCTGGGCGCCCTGCTCCCCGCCACGGCCGCCACCGTCACCTGGACCGGTGGCGCGGGCGACGGGCTGTGGACCAGCGGGGGCAACTGGGACTCCGATCCGAATCCGCCCACCACCCAGGATAATCTGGTGTTCGCAGGGAACATCGGGCTCTCCAGCAATAACGACTTCACCAATCCGCTCCAGAACGGCATCGGGAACGGACTGGAGATCCAGCACCTGACCTTCGCCGCCGGGAGCGGTCCGTTCGAGCTGAGCGGCAACCCCATCGACATGAGGAACAACGGCGGATCGCAGGCGTTGCTCACCCAGGACAGCGACTCGGACGTGGTCATCAACAACGTGATCACCAGTTCTCGGCGGGGCATTCGATTGCAGGGGACCGGAACCGGGACCGTCACGCTGGCGGGCGGGTACGACACCACCGGCACTGCGAATTCCGCGAACTGGCTGCGCGCCGACACCGGCCAGTTCGTGGTCCTGGGCCTTACGGGTGCGGACACCTTCGTGGCCTCCGGGGGCAGCATCCTGGGCCTTGGAGGCGACAGCACCGGGTTCAACCAGCGAATCGAAGTCCGCGAGGACGACACCGTGCTCCGAATCCTCTCCTCCAACGCCCTCGGCGGCACCGGGACGACCCTCATCCAGACTCAGAACACCGCGTCGGTTCAGATCGCGGATGGCGTCAGCACAGGGGCCGGACGCCGGTTCGACGGAAGCACCCGGATGTCCAGCGACGGGGTGGGGTTCTGGGCCGGCGAGCTGGTCTCCACCGGCGGCTCGGCCAACAGCATCTTCGTGAACGATGGCGTGGTGGCCTTCACCAAGGTTGACTCCCTCTTCGGCAACCGCGACTACCGCAAGCGCGGTGACGGAACCTGGGCCTTTGACGCCAACACCACGAACACCAGCCGCAAATTCACGGTCGAAGAGGGCACGCTCCTGTTCAACGCCACCGTGCAGATGAGCAGCGCTTCGGATGCCGTGACGGTCTTCAGCGGGGCCACGGTGGGAGGCAGCGGAGCCCTCGTGAACACGCCGCTGGTCATCCAGGACGGAGGCGCCATCGCACCGGGAAGCTACGCGGGCTCGCCCGACCAGGTGGGCACGTTCACGGTGGGAAACCTGACCTTCCAGGGCGATGCCTTCCTGGACATCGAGCTGGGTTCCTCCGACCTCCTGCTGGCCACCGGCAACCTCACCTTCGACCCCGCAGGGATCTTGACCATTCGCCTGTTCAATCCCTTTGGCGTCGATCCGACCGGGCAGGATTTCACCGTATTCGATTTCAGCGCGGCCAACCTTCAGACCTCCCTGCCAACCTTCGAGCTCGACCTGAGCCAGACTCCGTTCGTGGGTGGAGCGGTGAATCTGGTGAACGACACCGTGGTCATCAGCGATTTCGGCCCCGAGGCCGTCATCCCCGAACCCGGCAGCGCTTTCCTGCTGGGGCTCGGTGCGCTGGCCGCGCTGGTCGCCCGGCGGCAGCGACGAACCTGATCCGGTCTACACGGGAGTCAGGCGTCCGCGTTGACGGCCCGCGCCGCCGCGCCTAGCCTCCGGGCCGTGACGTTCTCGCCGCCTCCCTTCGACCCCCGCCCTCCCCTGATTCCCGCCCCTTCCGAGCCTGCGGACATCCCGGCCTGGCGCGACGACCTGGCCGTATGGCGGACGCGGACCCGGGACTCGCTCGGCTATACGGGCCATCTCTATGACCGGGCGGACCTCGCCTGGACGTCCCGGGCCTTCTGCTGCGGCTTTGTGATGGTCTATGACCAGCGGTTCTATGACCCGGCCACGGGTCGGGTCACCCTGGACAAGATGCTGGACCGGGCGGCCGAGGACTTCGGCGGGTACGACGCCATCGTGCTGTGGCACGCCTATCCCCGCATCGGGTTCGACGACCGGAACCAGTTCGACGTCTACCGCGATCTTCCCGGCGGCCTGGACGGGGTGCGGGCCATGGCCGAAGCCTGCCATGCCCGCGGGGTGCGGATGCTGCTCAACTACAACCCGTGGGACACGGGCACCCGACGCGAGCCGCTCCCCGATCTGCCCGCCCTGGTGGATCTCATCGGAACCGTGGAGGCCGACGGCCTCTTTCTGGACACCATGCGCCAGGGGGCGGCGGAATTCCGGGCCGCCCTGGACGCCCGCCGCCCCGGAGTGGCCCTGGAACCCGAGGCCGATCTTCCCGTCGAATGCCTCCACGACCACCACCTGTCCTGGGCCCAGTGGTTCCGCGATTCCCCCGCCCCCGGCGTCCTGCGCACCAAGTGGTTCGAGCGCCGCCACATGCTTCACCAGATCCGGCGCTGGGACCGCGACCACACGGGCGAGCTGCACACGGCCTGGATGAACGGGGCGGGCATCCTGCACTGGGAGAACGTGTTCGGAAGCTGGAACGGCTGGTGCCCCCGCGACCGCTCGATCCTGCGGCTCATGCTGCCGGTTCAGCGGCGTTTCGCGGACCATTTCGTCTCCGAGGACTGGACGCCGCTCGTCCCCACCCTGGCCCCGGACCTGCATGCCTCGGAATGGGCGCACGCCGGAACCCGGCTGTGGACCGTGGTCAACCGGGCGGCAACGATCCACCACGGCCCGGCACTACGGGTTGCCCGGCCGCCGGGAGAGGTGTTCCTCGACCTGATGGCAGGGCGGCGGATCCCCCCGGAATCCCAGGCCGAGGAGACGACCCTCGCCCTGGAGATCCCGGCCCGCGGTCTGGGCGGCGTGCTCGCCTTGCCCGAGGAGAACCTGACCCAAGACCTGATGGACTTTCTGGCCGAGCAGGAAGCTCGCCGCCAACGCTTCGACCCGTCGACCCGGTTCCCCGACCGACCCGTGGTCCGAATGCCGCAGGATTCCGGAACCGACCGAAGGTTTCCGAGGCGTCCTGTGGCGGCCGTCCCGCCTCAGCGGGATCTTCGAGCGAGATCAGCTTCTGCGATTATGGTTCCCGAGCAGAATGTGGTCATGCGCTCCAGGTTCCGCAACCGGGAGTGCGGAACCTACACCAACACGCCGTTCGTGGACCGGGTGCCGCCCATGGAGGAGTTCGGCCGCCTCGTCACCCACGAGGAGGCGGTGCGGATGGGGCCGGTCGCGGTGGCCTCTCGCTGCGTGACCAACGCCGAGTTCCTCGCCTTCCTCGGCGCCACCGGCTACCGCCCGGCCGACCCGCCTCGGTTCCTGGATCATTGGACGGACGGCCGCCCCCGTCCGGAGGATCTTGAGCGGCCCGTGGTGTATGTCGATCTGGCCGACGCCCGGGCCTATGCGGCCCACCACGGACTGCGGCTGCCCACCGAGCACGAGTGGCAGCGGGCGGCGGAACTCGCCCCGGACTATACGGAGTTCGTGGGAGCGGAGGCGGTATGGAACCTGACCGAATCCGAGCACAGCGACGGCATCACCCGATTCGTGATCCTCAAGGGCGGGGCGGACTACGTGGCGGCCGGATCGATATGGTACCCGGACGGAGGCCGGCAGCCGCCGGACTTCAGCGCGAAGTTCCTGCTGGGCAACCCGGGGCTCGACCGCTGCCGCACCGTGGGCTTCCGCTGCGCGGCCGACCTGGCTTGAGCCGGAGCGGCGAGGCATCGCGGGCGCAGGCGGCGAGGATGTAGGGCTGGGCGACCGCCTCCGGGCCCCTCTGGCAGTGGTTTCGTGCCCGGAAGCCGACAAGGGCAGCCATGCCCTGCTCAGGCCCGAAGGCCCTGATGGACATAAACGAGCACGATCGTTACCAGCTAAGACACCCATGGAGACGTGAGATAACCTTCGACGATCGTCGAAGGTTATTTCACGATTCATGGACGAAGCTCGCGGCCAATTTCCCGTAATTGCTGGGAAATACGGGCTTGGTGGATATAGGTGACCACGATCGTAGGAAGATAAGACACATAGCATGGACGGACATAGTTGGTGACGATCGTAGATGGTTAAAGCACATGCATGGATGTGAACGGGCGACGGGAGCGGGGGATGTGCTATGCTGGGCGGCGATGAAGACACTCCTGCGACTCCTTCCCCTGCTCGTCGCCCCTGCGCTCTCGGGGGCTGCCGCTGAAGTCGTTCCGCTGGTTCCGGACCCGGTGCCGAATGACGAGGCGGCGCTGCTGGCGGCGGCGCGGGCGGCGCCGGTGGTCACCCTCGACGGCGGATACCGTCAGGCCGACCTCGTGGTGGCCCGGGTGGCCACGTGGGACGGGCCCCGGGATCTCTCCATCCGTCTGTTTCTGCCCCCGGGCGACCACGACACCCCGCGCCCGCTCGTCGCCTATGTTCACGGCGGTGGTTTCATCGGCGGGTCGCCCCTTCTGGACCTCCACGACGCCCGCAGCGGGTTTGCCGCAGCCCTACGAGCCCTCCTCGACGACGGATTCGCGGTGGCCTCGCTCGGCTACCGTCTGGCCCGGGAGGCGGGGTGGCCGGCCCCCATCCAGGACACCCTGTGCGGGCTGCGCTTCCTGGCCCGGCACGGGGCCCTCTGGAACGTGGATGCCCGACGGGTCGGGATCTGCGGGCACAGCGCGGGGGCCCGGCTGGCCGCGCTGCTGACCATGGTTCCGCAGGACCGCCTTCACACCGGCCCCCTGCCCTGGGCCGGCGAGCCGGTGGAATTCGCCGCCCTCTGGCTGTGGGCCGGGGCGGCCTGGGATGGACCGCAGGTGGACGCCTGGCCGGAGTTCGGGAAGCCCCGGAACTACAGCGTGCCTCGGCTGCTGTTCGGCGAGCACCCCGCGTGGGACGATGCGGCCCGGCATCGGCTCCGGGTCCGGCACAACCTGCCCCACCTCTCCCGGGCCCTGCCCCCCACCCACCTGCTCCGAGGCGCCTCCGACTATGGGGGCGACCACCGGGACGCCGAGCGCACGGTGGAGATCTGGCGGGCCCTGGGCATCGCGGCGGATCTGTCCATCGTGCCCGGAGGCCACAGCGCCACCGGACCCCATGACCGGACCACCGCGTTCTTCCGGTCGCATCTGGGCGGCCCGCGCGAGTCCGCCCGCGGCCGCGAACCCCTGGAGACCGCCCGTATCCTGACCGGCTTGGGCGAGGCGGCGGCTGCGTTGGAGGTTTTGAACGCCGCCCAGACCACCGAGGACGGAACCCGTCCTCCCCACGGGGACTGGATGATCCTGCATGACCACACGCTGGTCTGGCTTCCAGACGTCTCCACCTGGCCTGACGAGTCCCAGGCCCTGGCGCGGGCGGCGATCCGACGTCTGGCCGAGGCGGAATCGGCGGCGGCCCCGGGGTTCCTGGAGCGAGGCGCCTGGTTCCGGGCCGCGGAGGCCGCCGGCAACGTGCTGCGCCTGGCCGGAGACGACCCCGCCATGCGGGATCTGGCCGAGCAGGCGGTGACCGCAGCCCGCCGGGAAGCCCAGGTGTTCCGGGCCCTAGCCGAGGCCAACGCCCACGTCCATGCCGGAGGTGTTGGGGCGGCCCGGGCGCGGCTGGAAGAGTTTGACGACCCGCGAATCCGGGAGGCCCTGGACCGCCTGAACGCGCCGGAGGAGGCAGCGGCGCCGCCATGGGCGGCCGCCTCCGGAACCGACCTCTATGGCCGATGGGCTGACCTCCGCCTGCCCGACGAGACGAGCATCCGCATGCGGTGGGTCGGCCCCGGGAACTGGGGGCTTCCGGAGCACCTCCGGTACCGGAACCGGACAGAAGAGCCCTGGGTGACCGAGGTCGCGGTGGAACACGGGTTCTGGCTGGCCGAGACCGAAAACACCGTGGCCCAGTGGAAGGCCATAGGCGGCGGGATGCCCGACAGCGTGGATGCGGAGACGCCCGACCTTCCGATCACCGGCATCGACTACCTCCAGATTCTGGACTGGCTGGAGCGGCTGGAGGCCCGACACGAGGGCGTGGTCGTGAGGCTCCCTCGCGAGGAGGAATGGCTCCATGCGGTCACGGCGGGTGGACGGACAGACGCCATGGCTGGAATCGATACGCATGCGGTCCATGCCCTGAACGTGGATGCGGAAGCCCCGGGCCCCCGTCCCGTCCGGGATGTCCTTCCTTCTCTGGGCGGATTCTATGGTCTGGTTGGGGGCGTCCAGGAGTGGACGGGATCGCCAGGACGCCACACGGCCCGGTTTCAGGACGCGCGGGGACGGTTCCGGGTGCTGGCCTATCCGATCGCCCGGGGCGGGGGCTGGTCCTCCATGCCACACTCGCTGGGGCCGGAGACCCGGCAACAGCACCGCCACGGCAACCGGCAGCCCGACCTCGGCTTCCGCCTGGCCCTCGGAGGGGGGCCAGAAGCCGGCAGGTGGCGGGAGGCGGTGGAGAGGTAGGGACGATCCAGAGAGCCCCCTGCGGAACGGGAAACCACCCACCAGCGGCTGCGGCACCCCGGGGACACCTGCTCCGCAGGCAGATTCTCCCCCCAATATTGGCTGCCTGGCCCTTCAGCCTGCTGTCTTGGCCAGGAGTTCCCGGATGCGGGGCAGAAGCGCGTTGGGAACCTCAATGAAGGTCGCAGATCGCGCTTCCCAGGCCGCTTCATCCTCGGCTAGGGCTTCGTCCTCTGCTTGCTCTTCGTAGTGGAGAAGTACTCGGCGAACGCGGTCTTCGTCCCAACCTTCAGGCAATTCATCTCTCTTCATGGTCTCGATTTCCTCCGGCACCGTCGCCGGTAGGCCTTCAGAGGCTTTCCTGCGGGCTCTCCATGCCCGGATCAACATAGAAGCGGATCTTCATGCCTGCCAGTATAGTTCAGACCGTCGGCTCTTCCAGCAGAACCTCGGGGGGCCACGCGCTGAAGGAGGATTCGGATCGGCCAAGTCCACGCCCTGGCGCGGGACGCACGACCAGAGCAGGTTGGGTTCTACGGCATGGTGGATGGACTCGCCTCGGGTTCTGGCCGGGCGTCCAATCTCTGGACGGAGATGTCCAAGGTCTGGACGTGGGACGGACGTCCCCGTCCGTCCTGCGAGGGATCCGCGCCGGGGCGGACCTGGGTCCGTGCTTCGCGCCAACCATGGTCGGATCGGGCTCTGGACACCGCGAGACGGACGAGGACGTCCGTCCCACGAAGCCCGGGCAGTCGGCTCTGGGCGCGGTCCGGGGCCGGACAAGCGCAATATGGTTAGGATGACGGAGCCGCCGGAGGCCAGAGGCGACGGTGCAGCAGGCACCCCACGCAGATGTTGCCGAAGGCTTCGAGTCCGGACAGGACGGCCAGGAGAAGCCCGAACGCGGCGTAGACGGGAGGCGTTCCGCCCATGAGCTGCCCGCACAGAATCAGGCTCAGTCCGAATCCGAGCTGCGCGGCGAAGCGCTTGGGCGGACCGGGGACCGGCCGGGGCGGGCCCTGGGCCAGGCGGAGCGCCGCCCGGGCGACCAGCGCGAAGGGACTGTACCTGGCCCGGCCGAACCCTCGGACCAGGAAATCGGCGGCCAGGAGGACCGCGATCCAGGGGGTGACGAGGACATAGATGAGGCTGGCCGCGAACACCATGCCCGCGACGATGCGAACCACGCGGCCATCCACGGTGGTCGGGCCGGTGTCGGGCGGAAGCTCGTGGGTGCCGTCGATGCCGCGCGTCCGCTGCCAGCGGTCCCAGGCGATGACCAGGAATGGACAGACCAGGGCGGTGGTGAGCACGGAGATGGAGATCTGGGCGGAGGCGGTGGTCACCAGTCCCTCGTACTGGGCCGCCACCTCGGCCGTCTCCAGAGCGTTCGCCTCGAGCCGGGCCAGCAGCTCGGGCGCAGCGCCGGGCGCCTCGCGGGCGACGGCCAGGGCGGAGGCGGCGGCATCGGCACTCACCCCGGCCACGGTGGCCACGGCGAGGGGGGTCATGGTGGCGTTCCCCGCCGTGGAGGCTTCGGCGATGCCTGCCGTCTGGCTCCGCTCGCCGGTGAGCCAGAGCAGGAAGGCCATGGCCCCGCCGGTGATGGCGACGGTGGCCAGGGCGAGGAACAGGCCGCCGGCGAGCACGTCGCGCTCACCGAACACGCCGAGGTTCATGGTGGTGCCCAGGGCGAAGGCGAAGAAGGGGATCAGGAGCTTCTCCCCGGGGGCGAGGAAGTCGCGCATCTCGGGGTCGAGGTTGCCGGCCGCGAACCCGATGCCCATGGGGAGCAGGACGGCCACGAAGGCCATGAAGGGGATGGTCTGCCCCAGCAGACCGAGGGCGACCAGGGTGAAGAACGGCCCGTCGTTGAGGCTGACCACGGACAGGGCGCCCACGTCGGACCGGTTGCCGTACTGTCCGGTGAGGGCGGCATACATACCGCCGTTTCCGTTTTCCATGGCGGCGATGATGGCCATGACCGAGAGCCCCAGAAAGCCGTGGTAGATGTTCCCGGTGAGGCGGCCGAGGAGGTAGCCCATGCCCACGGCGGCGCCAAACTTGGCTCCGGTCAGGACCAGCCCCTTGCGGAGGGCGCGCCCGCCGACCCGGAAGTTCATCTGGGCGCCCACGCAGAACAGGAACAGGCCGATGAGGGTGAGGGCGCCGCCGCCCTTGACCAGGGCCTGGGAGAACCCCCCGATCTGGAGCATCTCGTAGACCTGGGTGCCGTCGGGAAGGGTCACCGCCGGTGCCCCCAGCCGTCGGAGCACCCATTGCACCGGGGCCAGGTGGAGCTGGTCGATGGTGTTGACCAGCGCGCCCGCGAGCAGCGGGATGACCATCATCCCGCCGGGGAACCGCTCCAAGGTGCGCTTGATGGGATAGGAAATGGACGCCATAGCTATCGGGGACAGAGTGATTTCGATCCGCTGTTCTACCCGGTGAGACGACGAATGCAAGGACGAAACGTTCCACGCTGGATTGGGGGCGAGGGGTCAGGCCTTTACCCTTTCCATCCGACCCC
>PXDE01000127.1 GCA_003566475.1 PVC group bacterium
CGCATCGCGTATCGCGTATCCCGCATCGCGTATCCCGTATCCCGTATCCCGCATCCCGCATCGCGTATCCCGTATCCCGCATCCCGCATCCCGCATCGCGTATCCCGTATCCCGCATCCCAATCCCCAATCCCAAATCCCTAATCCCCGCGCCCCCAGGGCGCCGCCCTTGCCCCCCATCCCCTCCTGCCGTACCCTCGATATGGTGGACACCGTGCCTGCCGAGTCCGAACACCCTCCGGCGTTCCGGCGTCCAATCCGGAAAAGGAGATGTGTGCCATGATCCGAAAGCTCTTCCCCATTCTATCTGTCCTCGTTCTCGCCGCGCCGTCGCGGGCCAACCTCGCCCGCGAGCTGGGCAACGCCATCGCCGACGCGGTGGAGACGGCCATGCCGGCCGTGGTCTCGATCCGGGTCGAGGCGGTGCGCTACCGCCCCGTCCATGACGTGTTCCGGGGGCGCATCATCGGCATCCCCCATCACCTGGCCGGCCAGGGCTCGGGGGTGATCATCGACGAGGGCGGGCATGTGCTGACCAGCAACCACGTGATCGAGGGCATGGACGAGATCGACGTGGGGCTCCAGGACGGGCGCCGGTTCAAGGCGGAGGTGGTGGGCCGCGACCCCTACACCGACCTGGCCGTGCTGAAGCTCCAGGACATCGGCGACACGCCGCTCCAGCCCATCGAGGCCGGGGATTCCGAGGCCGTGCGGGTGGGCGAGTTCGTGGTGGCCATCGGGTCGCCGTTCAGCCTGGACAGCAGCGTGACCCTGGGCATCGTGAGCCACAAGGGGCGGACCCTGGACCTGCTGCCGATGGAGAACTTCATCCAGACCGACGCGGCCATCAACATGGGCAACAGCGGCGGCCCGCTGGTGGACGCGGAGGGGCGCATGGTGGGGATCAACATGGCCATCCACCGGGCGGGCCCGCACAGCGACGGCAATGTGGGGATCGCGTTCACCGTGCCCTCGAATCTGGCCATGACGGTGGCCCGGCAGCTCATCGAGCACGGCCGCCCCATCCGGCCCTGGCTGGGCATCGAGCCCCAGCAGATGAGCCCGGCCCTGGCCCGGCGGTATTTCCCGGACGGGGGCGGGGTGGTGGTGGCGGCGGTGTTCCGGGGCACGCCGGCGGCCCGGGCCGGGGTGCAGCCGGGCGACGTCATCCGCGCCGTCAACGGGGCGCGGGTGGACTCGATCCGGGCCCTCCAGCGGGCGGTGTTCAACGCGGAGATGGGCTCGACCCTCCAGGTCCGGGTGTGGCGCCAGGGCGAGGAGCGCGATGTCGAGGTCCGGGTCGAGGCCATGCCCGCCCTGGAGAGCTAGCTTGGTCGCCGGGCGGCGGCGTCTCGACGCGGAGGTCGCGGCCCGGGGCCTGGCCCCCAGCCGGGAGCAGGCCCAGCGCCTGATCCGGGCCGGGCAGGTCCGGGTGGACGGCCAGGTGGCGGCCAAGCCGGGCCTGCCGGTGGCCCCCGAGGCCACGGTGGAGGTGGAGAGCGGCCCCCGGTTCGTGAGCCGCGGCGGCGAGAAGCTCGCCCATGGGCTGGACCATTTCGGGCTCGATCCGGCCGGTCTCGTCTGCCTCGATCTGGGGGCCTCCACGGGGGGCTTCACCGACTGCCTGCTCCAGCGCGGGGCGGCCCGGGTGATCGCGGTGGATGTGGGCCGCGGCCAGCTCGCGTGGCCGCTGCGGCAGGATCCCCGGGTCGAGGTCCGCGAGGGGGTCAACGCCCGTCATCTGGAGGCCGGGGCCATCCTCCCCCCGCCCCAGGCGGTGACCTGCGACGTGTCGTTCATCTCCCTGGCCCTGATCCTGCCCGCGGCAATCCGGGTGGCCGCGCCGGGGGCGTGGATGGTGACGCTGATCAAGCCCCAGTTCGAGGCGGGACGCGAGCAGGTGGGAAAAGGAGGTGTGGTCCGCGACCCCGATGTGCATAATGCGGTGATCGAACGGATCCGCCGGATCGGCGCCGGGGAGCTCGGGCTGGAGTGGCTCGGGGTGACTCCCTCCCCCCTGCGGGGGCCGGCCGGCAACCGGGAGTTTCTGGCGGCATGGCGAATTCCTTCTCCACCCTAGGGGTGCTGGCCAACCTCAAGCGGCCCCACGCGGCCGAGGTGCTGACCCGCACCGGCCCTCTGCTCCGCGACCTGGGCTTCCGGATCGCGGCGCCGGGGGCGGTGGCCTCGCTGCTGGAGGCCGACACCGTGGCCGAGGAGGGCGACCTGCCAGGGGCCTGCGACCTGCTGGTGGCCATGGGCGGCGACGGGACCATGCTCCGCGCGTTCTCCCTGCTGGGGGAGCGGGATCTGCCCGTGATGGGCCTCAACCTGGGCAGCCTGGGCTTCCTCTCCAGCATGCCCGAGGAGGATCTGGAGGCCGGGTTCCGGGCCCTGGCCCGGGGCGAGGTGACGGTGTCGAGCCGGACCCGGATCGCGGTGGACCTCCATCGCAACGGCGAGGTGGCCGAGAGCTTCCTGGCCCTCAATGACGTGGTGTTCGGCTGGGGGGCCAACTCGCGGATGGTCCGGCTCGAGCTGTCCATCAACGACGAGCACGTCACCGACTACGCCTGCGACGGGCTGATCGTGGCCACCCCCACCGGATCCACCGCCCATTCCCTGTCCGCCCAGGGCCCCATCGTCCACCCCGACGCGGCGGCCATCGTGCTCAGCGTGATCTGCCCCCACACCCTCAGCCAGCGCCCGCTGGTGGTGCCGGACGACCGGGTCATCCGCATCACCATCTCGCGGGCCACCAAGGAGCTGATCCTGGCCGTGGACGGGCAGGAGGAGGACGTGATGCGCGAGGGCGACCGTCTCACCGTCCGCCGCCACCCGGTCCCGGCCCGGCTGGTCCACATCCCCGGCTACAGCTACTTCCACCTGCTGCGGCAGAAGCTGGGGTGGCGGGGCTCGTATGTGTGAGCCGGAAGAAATTACACCTTGAGGCTTCCATTGTTTAGGAATGTCGGTATAGTCGTGGCCTTTGATGCGAAAACGTTTTGAACCCCCTCAACGGAGGATGACCGGAATGCGTATGCGGACATGGATCGGGCTGATGGCGCTGGTCGGGCTGGTGATGGCGGGCACGGATCTCCGGGCCCAAGAGGCGGAGGCGGAGGCGGAAAACGACGCCGAGATCACGCTGGCCCCTCCTGCGGTGGTGACCACCGAGGACCAGCATCCTCTGGTGGTGAAATACCGGGAAGGCGGCAAGACCATGCACTTCCTGGCCTTCCTGTCGGTGATGGGGGTGGCGTTCGTGGTCGAGCGGCTGATGTCCCTCAACCGCCGCCGCATGGCCCCGCCCGGGCTGGCCGCCAAGGTGGACGAGCTGTGGAAGCAGGGTGATTTCGAGGGGGTGGAGCGTCTGGGCCGGTCCAGCGGCAGCACCCTGGGCAAGATCGTGGCCTTCCTGGCCAAGCACCACAAGAGCGACGGCCGGGATCTGGCCGAAGGCGCGGCCGACATCGCCCGCCGCGATCTCCGCAAGCACTACCGGCGGGCCTACCCCCTGGCCGTGGTGGCCAGCCTGAGTCCCCTGCTGGGGCTGCTGGGCACGGTGATCGGCCTGCTCGACGCCTTCCAGAAGGTGGCGGTGGCCGGCACCATGGACGACCCCTCGATCCTGGCCGGCAGCATCGCCCTGGCCCTGGTCACCACGGCCACCGGGCTCATCATCGCGGTGCCCGCCCTGGCCGCCTACCACTTCTTCAAGAACCGGACCGGCGACCTCGCCGACAACCTCGACGAGGACGTGTCGGAGCTGATGAACGCCTGGTTCCTGACGTCCTGAGGCCGCCATGCGCCTGGAAGAGCTCGACAGCGACGAGGTCCCGGAGATCCCGATGGGGCCGCTTATCGACTGCGTGTTCCTGCTCCTGATCTTCTTCCTGGTGGTGGCGGTGACCCAGAAGACGGTGCGCGACCTCAACATCACCCTGCCCACCTTCGCGGCCACGGACGAGATCAAGCCCCGGGACCGCGACGTGGTGATCCGGGTGACCGCCGACGGCACCGTGTACCTGGGGTCGGATCCCATGACCGCCCAGACCCTGAAGAACGCGCTGCGGGAGCAGGCCCGGATCCGCACCGAGGAGACCCAGGTGCGGCTCGAGGCCGACATCGGCGTCCCCATGCGGACGCTGGCCCCCATCATCGAGGAGCTCGAGTTCAGCGGGTTCCCCGGCTTCGTCCTGCGCTCCAGCGACCCCGGCGCCCCCGCCGGGGGCGGAGGCTGATCCCATGAAGCACCTACTGCCCGAAGAGCCCGAGGAGAACCTCATTCAGATGGGGCCGCTCATCGACTGCGTGTTCCTGCTCCTGATCTTCTTCATGGTGGTGGCCCTGACCAAGAAGTCGCAATGGGTGCTGCCGCTGTTCCAGGCCCAGGCGGCGATCGAGGCCCCGGCCGACATCGACGCGGGCCCGCCGGTGCCGTTCGAGATCCGGGTGGACCGCCAGGGGCGGCTCTCGGCCGACGGGGCGCCGCTGGCGGGCGACGCGCTGGCCACCCGGCTCCGGACCTGGCGGGAGGAGAATCCCGACCAGACGCTCTGGATCCGGCCCCATCAGGATGCTACCCTAGGCCAGGTGGCCCCGGCGTTCGAGGCCGCCCGCGTGGCCCAGGTGGGCAAGGTGCGAATCTGGACGGAGGTGCGACCCCGATGAAAGAGCGAAGCAAGGACCGGCTGTTCCTGAGCGAGGTCTGGATCATCGCCATCCTCCTGCACGTGGCGGCGGCGTGGGCGGTGATGACCATCCGGCCCCTGCAGGACTTCCTGTTCGGAGGCTCGGAGCGGCGCGATCTGATCATCACCCCCGGCCAGCTCCAGCGGATCGTCGAGGGCATGACCGAGAACCAGCGCGAGCGGGCGGTGCAGACGGTGACCGGGATGCAGGCCATGCTCGAGGAGATGGCGGGAATCCGCGACCGCACGTCGGCGGCCCTGCCCGGGGTCACCGGCCTGGCCGAGCTGCGTCCGCCCCCGCTGCGCTCCGGCCAGAGCCTGACCGACGTCTACGAGATCGCCAAGGCCATCGAGCAGAAGATGGTGGACGGCTACCGGGAGACCCGGGCGGTGAAGATGGTCGAGGCCCGGCCCGAGCTGACCTTCGAGGAGGCCTACGACTCGACCACGGTCATGCGGCCGGTGCGGCCGACCCTCCGGGACGACCTGTTCACCGAGCCCATCACCCGGGCCGACGACGGGCGGCTGGAGGACTTCAAGCTCGAGCTGCGGCGCTCCATCACCGAGCTGCAGAGCATCGAGAACTACGCCGCCCGGCTGCTGGAGTTCGCCCGGGATCTCGAGCAGCGGGGCACCGGAATGACCGTGGACCTGGGCTTCGGGGCGGGGGACTTCTACGAGCTGTCCTATTCCGGCCCCACCCTGATGCCGGACGAGATCTACGACAGCCACACCTACAGCATGGGCGAGTTCCGGCCCATCCCCGGGCGCAAGCTGGTCGGCGACTACGAGGCCCATACCTGGTTCTACATCGACACCTGGTGGCTGATCGGCCCCTTCCCCAACGAGCGCCGCCGGGGCCTCGACACCCGCTTCGGCCCCGAGGCGGGGGTGGATCTCGACGCCACCTACATCGGCCGCGACGGAGCCGAGCTCCGATGGGAGTACTACAAGTTCCCCACCCTCAAGGTGGAGCCGTGGCGCACGGACAGCTACGTGGTCTGGTACGGGTTCACCGAGATCTACTCCGACCGCGAGCGGGAGGTGTGGATCGCCACCGGGTCCGACGACTACGGCAAGCTGTGGGTGAACCAGGAGCTGGTCTGGACCAGCCCCACCGAGCCCAAGGCGTTCAAGGCGGACGAGAACGTGCAGCTCATCACCCTGCGGGAGGGGATCAACGAGATCCTCTACCGGTGCGAGAACGCGGGCGGGACCATGGGCTTCGCCCTGCAGATCTGCACCGTGGACTGATGCGCGCGTCGCGGGCCAGCGGCGGATTCGGCTACAGGGCACCCACGCCGAAGCCGCTCTCCTTCGCCAGGCTACGGCGCGGCAGGCTACAGGGCGTTGGGCACTGCCGAGGCGCCTCTCACTCACGCTCCGGCGGACGCAACACGTCCGCGGCGGCGGCGGCTCGGAGACATCATCCCGTGAATGCATGGGGAAGTCGGTGAAACACAGTCCACGGCGTCCGGATGGGCACGGCCCCAGTAGTCCGCTGTTCCCGCCCTGCGGGACGGACGGCGCATGGGACGAGCCCGCAGGGCGGAATGGAAGCCGTTGTCCATCCTTCCTCCAGCCAGGCACCGCACATGCGCCCTCGTCCCGCCCCGCGGGAACAGCGAGGTACTGGCCGCCCCGTCCGGCATTCGACATTCGACGTTCGGCATTCTGCGTTTCCGAGGCTCCCCGCGCCCCCATCCGAGCCGCGAGAATCGATAGCGATAGCGATAGCGAGACGGACTGGCCCCACTTCTCACTTCGTAGATCGTCAATCGTCAATCTGCGGTTTCCCCACATCGCACATCCCACACCGCGCCAGCCGTCTCACCCCTCATCCGGCTGAACCCCGCGGTTCAGCGGCCTGCACTGACCACCGACCTCAGATCCCCCCCTCTCCCAGGAGCCCCCTCATGAGCCCGATCCTCCGTTCCATCTCCGTCGCGCTCGTTCTCGCCGTCCCCCTCGCCGCGGAAGCGGTGAATCCCCGCCTGGTGGTGACCGCCGACGAGGTGGAGGCCCTGCGGGCCAAGGTGGACACCCCGCGGGGCGAGCAGGTGATGCTCCGGCTCCGGATCGCCGAGGCGACCCCGGTGGAGAGCCAGGAGGAGACCAAGGAGGCCATCTACAAACTGGTCGCCCCGGCCGCCCAGTACCTGCTGACCGGCGACGAGGCGCGGGCGGACCATGCCGGGGAGCGGCTCCAGATCGAGTTCGTGGCCAGCCCCATCGAGGGACGCCGCTCGGTGCTGGAGCGGGCGAGCCGGGTGCTGGCCGCCGCCTATGTGTACGACTTCGCGGCGCCGGCCTGGGAGGAGGCGAGGCGGACCCGGATCGCCCGGGGCATCGAACGGCACGCCCTCGATCTGCTCAGCCTGCGCGACGGCCAGGCGCCCGCCGACCCCTTGCAGGCGGTGGTGCTGGGCGCGGTGGGCACGGCCATGATGGCCATCGAGGGGCACAGCGCCGACGAGGCGCTCCGGGCCCGCACCCTCGAGCGGTGCGCCCGGGATATCCGGACCCACCTGCGCGAGACCATCTCCGACCAGGGGTTCTCCTCTCACGGGGAGGGACTCAAACAGATGGCCATGGCCAGCGGCCTGCTGCCGTTCCTGCGGGCCTATAGCAACGTGCATGGGGAACCTCTGCTGGACCATCCTGGTCTCGGCCGTCTGCTCGCGGCCGCCGTGGCCCAGAGCGTCCCCGAGGCGGGCACCCTGCGCCTGGGCCCCTCGGGCACCTCGCTCGACCGCTCCGGCCTGTTCGCCATGGGCTGGAGGCTGGCCGACCCCGCCACCCATGGCGGCATCCTCTGGCTGTTCGACAGCCTCGAGGGCGGGGAGCACCTCGACATCGCCCGGCCCCACCATGCCGTGTTCGCCCTGCTCGACCTTCCCGAGGATCTGACCCCCGGCGATCCGGGCGAAGCGCTACGTCGCACCCTCCATGACGAAGGCACGGGACTGTCCCTGTTCCGGAGCGGGTGGTCCGGAGAATCCGACATCGTGGCCGGCCTCTTCCTCCATGCGTCGCCCGGGGGCAAGCCCGACCCCGGCCAGGCCGGCAACCTGCGCATCTATGGTCCCGGCGCCCGCTGGGCCGGCTCCTGGGGGCCGCACATGACCACCCGGTGGAGCCCGGACTGGGCCCGGCAGGCCAACACCTTCCTGCCCGCTCCCGAACTCTACCGGATCGGGGGCGACGTGACCGTTCTGCACCGCGACGAGGAGGGACTCACCTACCGCCTCAACGGCCACGCCGAGCGCAAGCAGGCCGAGATCCGGGTTCGTCGGGAGACCATTCCCGTCCCCGAGGGCGGCGACTTCACCCTCACCCGGGCCCTGGGCGCCGACTGGTCCGGGAAGGCCGGCGTGCCCGGGCTGATCGTCATCGCCGACCGGTACGAGGGCCCGGACATCGAGGTGAACTGGGTGATGCACTACGAGGCCCTGCTGCCCGCCGTGGATCTGCCCATGGAGGCGCAGCGGACGGAGGCCAACCGGAGGATGGACGAGCTAAGCCGCCAGCTTCGGACCCGGGAGATCACTCCCGAGGCCTTCGCCGACCGGCGCCAGGAGCTGATCGACTGGGACCGCGAGCGCCAGCGGGGGATCCGGGGGGCGCGGGTTCCCACCCGTCCGTTCCGCCTCCAGGGGCCGGAGGGCGAGGTCTTCGCCCTCCATGCCCATGGCGAGGGGGCCCAGGTGGAGGTGGCCCACAACGTCCCGGTCTGGCGGGCCGTCCGGGTTCGGGGCGCCACGGATCTGCTTACCGTCATCACCATCCAGCCCGAAGGCGAGCCGCCGAGGGTCCGGTTCGATGGCGAGGGCTCGTCGGCCACGGTCCGGGTGGGCGACCGCACCGCCCGCTTCGACGGCACCCGGATCGTGTTCGGGGACTAGAGTCCGCGCCCGACCCGTGGTGGGGTGCTGAGAAGTGACGTAGGGGACGTTCCCAGAGCTCCGGAATGGGGGCCCTGCCCCATTCCGGAGTCAGAAAAGAGGAAGAGCGTTTTGGGGATTCCGGTTCTGGGATCAGCCCGCCGGATCCGGCAGGAGGAACACATCCCGGCCCGGTTCTTCCGGCTCCTCGGCGAACCGGTCACCGGCCCAGAATCGGGGCTGGTAGCCGAACGGGGCCAGGGCCTGGGCGATGCGCCCCGCCGACTGGGATGGGTCGCCGATGTCTCCCTCGGCCTCGATCAGCAGGGCCGGCCGCCATCGCTCCAGCACGGTTCGCGCGCCCCGGAGCACCGCTTCGGCGTGGCCCTCGACGTCGATTTTGAGAAAGCGGGGCCCCGTGGCCCGATCCGCCCACTGGGCGTCCAGGGTGGAGACCGGCACCCGGAACGTGCGCAGGGCCTCGCCGGCCACAGGCTCCAGGGAGCCCCGGTAGAGCTCGCCCTCCCCCCGGGGAAGCGTCAGTTCCGCCTCTCCTTCGTGATCGGACAGGGCGACGGGCCAAACCTCCACCTGGGCGAGGCTGAGCCTCCGCATGGTCCAGGCCAGCGCCTCGGCGTTCTCCGGCACCGGCTCGAAGGCGAGGACATGGCCGGAGGGGCCCGTCCATTCCGCGAGCAGGCGGCTGATGTAGCCGATGTTGGCCCCGACATCGGCCACCGTGTCGCCGGGCCGGATCAGCCGTCGCACCCCCTCGGCCTCGGGCC
>PXDE01000187.1 GCA_003566475.1 PVC group bacterium
GACGAGCCGACGGACCTCGGACCGACAGGTCCAGACTCCGGGCCACGACCACGCAGGCCATCGGCTTTCAAAGCGGGTCATCGCGACCGCAGATGGCCTGGACAAGGCATCGTGACGTAACTGTCTACGATCGTAGCAGGTCAAGTAACGCGGTCGGACCCTTCGTCACCCCGGGTTTTATGGACGTTCTGCGCACGCATCGTGAAATAAATCACTACGATCGTGGATGATTAAATCAACCCTCGGCGGTTTTAGCTCTGTACGATCGTAGGGGACTAAATCACATGCAGGTGGTCTTAGGCCGTCACGATCGTAGATACCTAAGGCACGCCCGGGTGGTGGCGGGGGGATGCGGGGGGATGTGCGGGCGGCTTGACTTGCGGTGCGGCGCGGCCATGCTCGGGACCATGAACCGCAGCGTGGCCAGGGCGCCCCATGAGTGATCTCCGCGACGGACTGGCCGACGGGGCCCGAGCCGGGCTGCGGTACCGGCTGCATGTCCCCGAACGCGCCCTCACCGGCTACGCCGGCGCCCGGACCGGCCGCCGGGCCGGCACCTCGCTCGACTTCGAGGAGTTCCGCGAGTATCAGCCCGGGGACGACCCCCGCACCATCGACTGGAGCGTCTACGCCCGCACCGACCGGCTCACCGTGAAGCTCTACCGCGAGGAGGTGAACCCGCACCTGGATGTGGTGGTCGACGCCTCCGCCTCCATGGATCTTCCGGGGTCGCCCAAGGCCCGGGTGACCCGGGGCCTGGCCGCGCTTCTGGCCACCGCCGCCGAACGGGCCCATTGCAGCCGCGCGGTGTGGCTGGCCGACCGGGACGGCTACCGGTCGCTCCCCGCCGCCGCCCAGCCCCCTCCGGCCTGGGACGGATGGTCGGCCACCTCGCCGATCCCCCCCGACCGGGCCTGGGCCGAGCGCCCGCCCCGGCTGCGGCGGCGGGGCATCCGCGTGTTCGTGAGCGACCTGCTATGGCCGGGCGATCCCGCGCCGTTTCTGCGCCGGATGGCCGAAGGGTCGGCGGCCCTCGTGGTGATCCAGGTGCTGGCCCGCGAGGATGCCGACCCCACCGCGCAGGGCAACCTGCGGCTGGTGGACTGCGAGGGCGTGGGCGAGCAGGAGGTGTTCGTGGACGAGGCGGTCCGCCGACGGTACCGGGAGCGGCTGACCCGGCTCCAGGCGGCCTGGGAGGACGCGGCGCGGCGTCAGGCCGCGTGGTGGTTCACCGTGGTCGCCGAGGAGGTGGCGGCGGACTGGCGGCTGGGGGGGCTCGAACAGGCCGGCCTGCTGGAGGCGGTGACCTGATGCCCTGGCTGGCCTTCCCCTTCGCCCTCGCCGCCTCGGTGGCTCTGCCCGCGCTGGCCGCCATTTACCTGTTCCGGAGCCGCCACCGGAAGCATCCGGTGTCCGGGCTGTTCCTGTGGGTCGAACCGGAAAAGGCCCGGAAGGGTGGCCGGCGGCTTTCGCGCCCGGAACTACCCTGGCTGTTTCTGGTCGAGTTGCTCATCCTGGCCCTGCTCGTGTTTGCCGCCGTGGATCCCCGCTGGCCGGTGCGGGCGACGGTGCGGCCCGCCGCCCTCATCCTCGACGACTCCGCCTCCATGGGCGCGGGCGGAAGCCAGTCCGCCCGGGACCGCGCGTGGCCGTCCCTGCGGCGCGAGCTCCAGAAGACCGGGGCCGACCGGCCGCTGGTTGTGCTGGCGGGCGTGAATCCCACCGTGCTGGGACGGGTCGACCTGGCCGACCTCTCGGCCGTCCGCCGGGCCTGGACGGCGACGCAACCGGAGGCCGACCTCGAGGCCGCCCAGAACCTGGTGCTGCGGCAGCTTGGTCCCGAGGCCCGGATTCTGGTGGTCGCCGACCGCGCGCCTTCGGAGGCGCCCGCGCCCGGGCAGGTCCGCTGGCTGGCCTTCGGCGAGCCCCGACCCAATCTGGGCTTCGTGGCCGCCGCCCGCACCGCCCGCGACGACGGGGATCTGGTGTTCTTCGAGGTGGCCAACATGTCGGATCAGGACCGGGAGGCGGCGGTGACGGTGGGGGAGGGGGATGGTCGCCAGGTCCGCCGCCTCGCCATTCCGGCCGGCGAGGTCGCCCGCGACAGCTTCACCGTGCCCTGGGATGCGCCGCCTCTTCGGCTCGCCCTGGAGGATGACGCCATGGCCCACGACAACCAGGTGACGCTCCTCCCGGCGCCGCGGCCCCGGATCCGCCTGGCCACCCGCCTTTCCGATCCCGAGTTCTCGCGGATGGTCGATTCGGCGGTGGAGGCGGCGGCCATGACCGTTCCCTACGCGTTCCGGCCTGAGGTGTTCATCACCGACGACCGCGACGCCGCCGCCCCGCCCGGCGCGTGGGTGGTGCGGCTGATCCGTCCGGATCGCGAGTCGGCCGCCGCCTACCGGGGACCGTTCGTGACGGACCGCCGCCACCCCCTTACCGACGGCCTCAACCTGGAGGGGGTGATCTGGGGCGGTCCGGCCGAGCCGCCGGCCCTGGGGGCCGGCTGGTTCGTGGTCTCCACCGGTCCGGTGCCCCTGGTCATCGAACGCCCCGGGCCCGGGGGGGCGGTGCGGCTCGACCTGCATCTCGACCCGGATCTTTCCACCTTGGGCCGCTCGCCGGCCTGGCCCGCGCTGGTCTGGAATCTGTTGCGATGGAGGGCCGAGGTCCGGCCCGGGGTTCTGGAGCCCAATCTCCGCATGGGCATGGAGGCCCGGGTCCGGGTTCCCGAGGGTGTGGAGACGGTGGAGGTGGCCCGTCCCGGCGAGGCGTCGGCCCCGGTGACCCCCGCCCGGGGCGAGGTCCGGATGCCTCTGGACGCCTCGGGGATCTGGACGGTCTCCGCCGACGAATGGTCGGCGCAGGTCCAGGCCAACTTCCTGTCCCCGGCCCAGACCGATCTCCGGGACCGCACGTCCGGGGCCTGGGGAAGCTGGGTGGAAGGCGAGTTCCGCGAGGTCGAGTTTCCCTCGACCGCCTGGTGGTTTCTGCTGCCCGCGCTCGGTCTGCTCGGCATCCACCTCGCCGCCGTCCGCGCGCCGCGGGTGCGGGAGTGGTAGCCGCGTCCGCCAAGGGCGTGGACGCGTAGCCGCGTCCGCCAGGACGTGGACGCGCCTGAGCCGAGAAGGCTCCGCGCCCGGATCACGCATCGCTCGTGCCGGGCTCGGAACGGCCTCGTTCCCCGGTTTGGCCAAACGCTTCCGTCTTCGCCCTACGGGCTACGCCGCGACAGGTGGCGCGTTCGGCTACGCGCGGCGCCCCGTAGCTGCGTCCGCCAAGGGCGCCGGCTTTGCGTGGTGTGAGCCGGAGCCGTGCCCGGGGGAGTCCTGCTGCAGGATCTCCACACCGGGGCCCTCGTGTCGCTCGCTGAGACCGACCCCATGGAGGACATCCTGTTGAGGCGAGCCTGACCGCATGAGCCACCGCCCTTGTAGGACATCGGACATCGTGATTACCTCTGCCTGATGAACGCACCCGCCGCAGTGGAGATGACGCCCCGCGAACGATGGCTGGCCACGCTGGAGGGCAGGCCTGTTGACCGGCTGGCCACCGACTACTGGGGCACTCCGGAGATCACCGCGAAGATCGAGGCGGAAACCGGTCTGGCTGGGGACGCCCTTTGGGATCACCTGGGGGTGGACCGGCTTCGGGCTCTGGGCCCGCGGTCCCGGATCTCCCACCACCCCGACGACCCGCAGGCGAACATCTGGGGCATCCGGCATCGCCGGGTGGACTACGGTACCGGCACCTACGACGAGGCGGTGCATCACCCGCTGGCTCGGGTGGAGTCGGTCCGCGACCTGGACGACTTCCGCTGGCCCCGGCCGGAGGACATGGACGTGGACGGCATTCGGGAGGCACTGGCGTCGGATGACGGTACCCGTCTGGTCCGGGCCGGCCACTACGAGCCGTTCCTGCTCTACTGCGGAATGCGGGGCATGGAGCAGGCCTACGTGGACCTCATCGAGTCGCCGGATCTCGCCGAGGCCATTTTGGATCGCATCTTTCGCTTCCACTTCGAGGTCAACCGGCGGATCTTCGAGGCCGGGGAGGGGAGGATCGACCTGTTCTACCTGGCCGAGGACCTGGGGGGTCAGCACGGCCCCCTGTTCAGCCTCGACACCTACCGGCGGTTTCTGCGCCCGGGGCAGAAGCGGATGGCCGAGCTGGCCCATTCGTTTGGGGTGCGGGTCTTCTATCACACCGACGGGGCGGCGCGGCCGTTCCTGCCCGATCTGATCGAGGAGGTGGGGATCGACATCCTCAACCCGCTGCAATGGCGCTGTCCGGGCATGGACCTGCCCGAGCTGGTCCGGGACTTCGCCGCCCATATCGCCTTTCACGGCGGGATCGACAACCAGCACACGCTGCCCTTCGCGACCGAGGCCGAGGTCCGGGCGCAGGTCCGCTGGTGCGCCGACATCATGGCCCGCCACCGGGCCCGCTGGATCTGCGCTCCCTGCCACAACATCCAGTCGGTGACCCCGGTGGCCAACGTGCTGGCCATGTATGATGAGGCGGGGTGCTGCGGGCTGCGGGATGCGTGATACGGGATGCGGGATACGGGATACGGGATGCGGGATACGGGATACGTGATACGTGATTCGGGATACGTGATACGTGATTCGGGATTCGTGATTCGGGATCCGACTTCGCTCGGAAGCTTCCGCCTTCGCTGAGCTACGGCGCGACACGTCGTCGGACACGTTGCGGGATGCGGAGGGAGACGCCGATGGCTCGTCGTTAATCTGATCCGGCATGCCTTCCGGACCCGCGCCTTCCGCAGGCGCAGGAGACGCGCGTTGACTGCATTGGCGATTCGTTGAGGGGCCTTGGACCTAGTGAAGGTGTCGTGGCACGCGACGTAGCTGCGCCCGCCGAGGGCGCGGCCGGCGCGGGGGACGAGGAGGATCCGTGCCTGGCACGAGCCTCGCGGCCCGTAGCCGCGTCCGCCAGGACGTGGATGCGCATGGGCCGAGCAAGAAGCTGAGCCCGGAGGGGCGCTTTGCGCGGGGCGGGCTCGGAGCGTTGGCGTTCCCGGTGTCGTCCACCGGCTGGTGCCGGCGGCACCAGGACTTCGCGCTCTCCGGGTTCTGAACTGCATCGCTCTCGGCGGCGGCCAGATCCTCGGCGGCTTCGGCTACGGCGTCGCCGGCTACGCGCGGCCTACCGCTGGCGGGCGGGAACCCAGGCGGTGGTGCGGCCTCCGATCGTGTCGAACCGGATGGCGTCTCCACGAGCGGTGCGTACGCCATGGTTTTTCCCCCACCGATGATGGAACAGCCAGGTCCGGGGAAACCGCGTGTCGTCGGCCTCCACGGCGAGGGCATGGCGGATCACCCTGCGCAAGGCGCGATGCAGCCGCAGGCATTCGTCCACCCTCAAATCGGTCCCGCGTCGGCGTGGGTCCAGCCCGGCCTGGTAGAGAACCTCGTCGGCGATCCAGTTCCCGATCCCAGCCACGAAGGACTGGTCGAGCAGAGCGGCCTTGACCGGTGCCTTCCGGGCCCGCAGGGCGGTGGCGAAGTCGAATCCCGGCCATGGATCGAGCAGCGGGTCCGGCCCCAGGCCGGCGATGGGCGGCTCGTGTTCCGGGTCGGCCAGGAGCCGGATCCGTCCCAGCCGACGCACGTTGACGAACGCGAACCGGGCTCCGTCGTCGAGCCGCCATTCGCATTTCCAGAACCGGGGCCGGTCGGCCGGATCCTCGTAGAGGTGGAAGTGGCCGGTCATGCCGAGGTGGAACGCGGGGTGGGGAGGGGTGTCCAGTTCGATCCACAGATGCTTGCCCCGGCGGCGGAACGCGACGGGCCGACGGCCCCCCAGACGGTGGGCGAAGGTCCGGGGGGCGACGCCCGAGAACACGATGCGGTCGTCGGCCACCGCGACCGACCGGATCACCCGTCCGGCCAGATGGGCCTCGGCGAAGCGGCGGGCGGTTTCGACCTCGGGGAGTTCAGGCATGGCAAAATCCCATGAATATCGGAGAATGGGGAAGCCTATCGAAGGGAGACAGCCGAAATGATCATGTTTGATGAAGCCGCCGGATGGAAGCAAGCCTACGAGCGGGACGGGTTCCTGACCGTACCGGGGATGTTCTCTCCGTCCGAAGTCGCGGAGCTTCGGGATGCCTTCATGGCCCAGGCGGCCGAGGGCCGGGTCGAGGGGCTCAACACGGACAGCCGGATCCAGGATCCGAACGATCCGCTCTACCGGTTTGGCCGGATGATGCATCCGCACCGGCGTCCCGAGCTTCCCATTGGCCCGCTCTCCATGCGGACCATGCTGGATCCGAGGATCGGGCGGGTGCTGGAGGCGCTCTGGGACGAGCCGCCGGTGGCCGCGCAGTCGATGTTCTACTTCAAGCCTCCCGGGGCCCGCGGCCAGGATCTGCATCAGGACAACTTCTACCTGAGGGTGAAGCCCGGCTCCTGCATGGCGGCGTGGGTGGCCGTGGACGACGCCGACGCCGAGAATGGCGGCATGCTGGTGGTGCCCGGGTCGCACCGGTTCGACATCATCTGCCCCGAGGCCTCCGACCGCACGAAGTACTTCTCTAGTGAGCATGTCGATGTGCCCGAGGGCTACGCGGCGGTACAGACGGTGCTGAAGGCGAGCGACGTGCTGTTCTTCAACGGGAGCCTGATTCACGGCTCGAACCCGAACACCAGCGCCGACCGGTTCCGGTGCAGTTTCATCTGCCATTACGCCCCGGTGTCCAGCCGCGAGATCTCGGCCTGGTACCGCCCGCTCTACACGTTCGACGGCCGGGAGCACGCCAAGGCCTACGTCGAGGGCGGCGGCCCCTGCGGAACCGCCCAGGAGGCGGTCCGGGGGCCGCACTGAAAGGGGCGTATCCTGCGACCTTCTCTGCGTCATCTGAATCCTAGGCGGATTCACTACGCGCAGGCGGGGCGCGACGCCCGTAGCCGAACGCGCCAAGCGTTTGGCCGCCCGTGGGAACGAGCCCGATCCGCGCGAAGCACCGCCGCGGGCACCTCTTCGGCGGCGTTCCCGGCGGCGTCCACGGCCTTGGCGGCCGCGGCTACGGGAAGGCGGATGCTGCTCCGGCGAAGGCGTCGCCCGCCGAGCCGTGCCGCCGAGTTGGCCGCGTCAGGGGCTGGCAGGCTTGGCCCGGTCTTCGGGCGGGAGTATGTTCGCGCCATGATAAACCCCAATCTCCGCCTGTCGTCCCGCTCCGCGTTCCTGGTTCTCACTGTCGGCTTTCTGCTCGGCCTGCCCCTTGGCCGGGCCGAGGAGGCGGCCGATCTCCGGGACGAGACCATCCGGGCGACCCGGGAGTCGCTGGAACAGACGATCCAGGACCACGGGGGCAGTTTCGAGGCCTGGGCGGAGTCGCTGGCCCCGTTCCGCCAGGCCCTGCAAGCGGCCGACTTCCGCCGGGCCCGGGACGGCTGGAGCTTTCGGCCGGCCGACCGGAACCTGCTTCTGCTCGACCACCTGGACGAGCGTCCGTCGGGCCGCTGTCCGTTCGAGGCGATGGTCCACCTGGACCGCCAGCTCAAGGCGCGGGGCATCGACCTCATCGTGGTCCCCATTCCCGACAAGACGGCCATCTATCCCGACTATGTGGTGGGCGATGCCGCCCCCACCGACCGGATCGTGTCGGTGGCGGCCATGCGGCTGCTGCTCCGGCTGACCGAGGCGGACGTGGAGGTGATCGACCTCTACACACCCTTCCACCGGCATCGCCACGTCGACCGGAATCCCGCGCCCCTCTACTACGGACAGGGCGACACCCATTGGCGGAACCTCGGCATGCGGCTGGCCTCGGAACGGATCGCCGAGCGGCTGATGCGGTACCCGGCGGTCCGGGACGCCCAGGCCCGCGGAAACCTTTACAAAGGCCAGCCGTTCCGGCGCGAGGACGGGTTCAAGGCCGACGATGTGCTCCTGGTCCGCACCCGGGACGGGGCGGACTACGGGGACGATCCCCGGTCGCCCTTCCTGCTCACCGGCGACAGCTACGCGTTCTACAACAGCCACCTGCGGTCGCACTTCACCGCCCAGGTGGCCCTGCACGCGGGCCTGCCTCTGGACCTCCTGTTCCGGGAGGGCCTCTGGGGGAACATGCCGGTCGAACTGGCCCGCCGCGGGCAGGCGGGCGGCTACCTCGGCCACCGGAAGGCGGTCATCTACACCTTCATCGCCCGCAGTCTCACCGAAAGCGCGTGGCCGCGGGTGGACCTGCCTGAGCCCCGCCCATGAAATGGTCGTTCCGAGTGCTCCGCGTGGCCGGCATCGAGGTCCGGATCCACCTCACCTTTCTCCTGCTCCTGGGCTGGATGGCCTGGGCCTTCTACCGGGAGGGCGGCGCCGAGGTGGCCTTGCGTGGTCTGGGCTTCGTCTCCCTGCTGTTCCTCTGCGTGCTTCTCCATGAGTTCGGCCACGCGCTGGCCGCTCGGACCTTTGGCATCCGCACCCCCGACATCACCCTGCTGCCCATCGGGGGCCTGGCCCGTCTCGAGCGCATGCCGGAGAAGCCCACCCAGGAGCTGGTGGTGGCGCTGGCCGGCCCGGCGGTCAACGTGGTCATCGCGGCCACGCTTTTCGCGATTCTGGGCCAGGTGCAGCGTCCGGAATCGCTGGACGAGCTCATCCTTCCGCAGGTCGCCCTCATGCAGCGCATGGCCCACATCAACCTCATCCTGGTGGGGTTCAACCTGATCCCCGCGTTCCCCATGGACGGGGGGCGGGTGCTCCGGGCCCTGCTGGCCATCCGGCTCGACTATGTCACCGCCACCGGCGTGGCCGCGCAGGTGGGGCAGGTCCTGGCCGTGGTCCTGGGCGTGCTCGGGTTCTTCCCCAACCCGTGGCTCCACAACCCGTTTCTGGTCTTCATCGCCATCTTCGTCTACCTGGGGGCGGGCCAGGAGGCGGAGCATGTCCGGCTGACCGCCGTCATGCGCAAGGGTCGGGCCCGCGACGCCATGATGACCGAAGTCGCCCTGCTCCGGGAGGAGCATGTGCTGAACGACGCCGTGGAACGGCTGCTGGCCACGCCGCAGAAGGAGTTCCCGGTGGTGGACGGGGAGGGGCGGGTGGTGGGCCTGCTCCGCCGCGGCGGCCTGCTCGAGGGCCTGCGCGACCGGGGCGCGTGGTCGCCGGTGGCCGAGGCCATGAGCCGCGACGTGCTCGCAGTCCCCGCCGACGAGGATCTGGACCGGGTGAGCGAGCGGATGGCCCAGGCCGGCGCCGACGCGGCTGTGGTGCTGGATCCCGAAGGCCGGCTCGAAGGGCTGGTGACCCTGGACAACCTGGAGGAATGGA
>PXDE01000492.1 GCA_003566475.1 PVC group bacterium
CGTGTCCGACCTCTGTCCCGCGTCGTCCCCTCCCTCCTCCCCCGCCCGGAGC
Organism: PVC group bacterium; assembly: GCA_003566475.1. Classification (GTDB taxonomy): domain Bacteria; phylum Verrucomicrobiota; class Kiritimatiellia; order SS1-B-03-39; family PXDE01; genus PXDE01. Next base: position 53 of record PXDE01000492.1, read on the forward strand.
CGTTCTCCCTCGAAGACTCGGTCGAACGGCCGCCACAAGGGGGGGAGACTCAGGCGCGAGGCTGGCTGAGAGCGACATCGGTGGCGGTGTCTCAGAACAGTTGCCGCCGCTGAAACTTTGGGCTCAGCCGGATAGGGGGTGAGACGGCTGGCGTGTTGCGAGATACGCGATACGGGATGCGGGGACCAGCACCCTCCGGTTCGTCCGACGAGTCCGATGGGTCCGAGACCGGTACCTTCCCGGGTACTGAAGGCGTCGCCTCCAGGCGGCGCCCCGTGGCCCGGGCATCCCGCCCGGAGCCGAGCGAGATCTGGTCCCGACCCGGCCATGAGGAGCGCTTCCTCCCGCGAGGACAAGCCATGCCTCTCGACGCGCCGCTCGATCAGGGCGTGTCGGACGTGGCGCCCTGAAAGTGATCCAGCCGGGCGGTCACGTCGACCCTGCCCTCCAGGGCCTCCAGCATCTCGCGGGCCGCCGCTCGGCAGCGGGCGAGGTACGCGTCGTAGAGGCGGAGCAGGCCGGCATGCAGCTCGGCCTGCTCGGGGGTGAGCCGCTGCCCGGCCTCGCGAAAGAACCCCGGGACCGTCTCCTCCCGGGCGCGAAAACGGTCGCGGCCGGTGGGGAAGTCCTCTTCGCCCGACAGCTCCCGGGCCCTCGCATCGATGTCCCGGCCGGTGCGAGCCCTGAGCTCCTGGAACCAATGGTCCCTCGGGAGTGGCTCATCGAAGACCTGAAACATGATGGCCCAGTAGGAAATGGCAGGGGAGGGAATCCACGGAGCCCGGTCTCCCGCTTGCCGAGCGCGGGGTTTCGGAGGATGATGGGCGGAATTGTGGCAACCGAGCAGCCCGGCCGGGAGGCCGGGAGGAAGGAGCGGGCCTTGAAGCGGACGGACTGGCGGACCTGGTACGAGACGACGGATCGGAACATCACCCATTGGATGGCGCGGCACGGCGTGGTCCTTCTGCGGATCGGGCTGGGCCTGATCTTCCTGTGGTTCGGCGCGCTCAAGTTCCCGCCCGGAGTGAGCTCCGCCGAAAAACTCGCGGTGGACACCATCGCGGTGATGACCTTCGGTCTGCTGCCGGCCACGACGGCCCGCGTCCTCCTCGCGACCTGGGAGTGTCTCATCGGCCTGGGCCTCATCACCGGCCGGGCCATGCGGATCACCCTCCTCCTGCTGTTCCTCCAGATGCTGGGCACCCTCACCCCGCTGGTCTTCTTCCCCGGCGACACCTTCACCCGGTTCCCCTGGGCTCCCACCCTGGCGGGCCAGTACATCATCAAGAACCTCGTCCTGGTCGCGGCGGGCATCGTCATCGGGGCCACCGTCCGGGGCGGTCGCCTGGTGGCGGGCCCGGAATCCCGGCCCTACGGCCGCCAGTCCAAAGGAGCGGTGTGGGACGAGACCGATGCCGAGGTCGGGGCCTGATTCCACCCGGTCGCCCAGAGAGTCCATGCGTCTGGATTGACTCCATAATCCTATTTTGGTAAGTTGAAAGTATGAAAATCACCGTCGATCTTCCCGAGTCCACCATCCGTGACGTATGCCGGGCGGCGGGAACCCGGAAGAAGGGGCCCGCAGTTCGGAAGCTGGTGCAGGAGGCGATCTTGCTTCGGCGTCGGGCCGAAGTCGCCGCGAAATTCGTCTCGGGGGAATGGGGTGTGGACCTGGAAGGATGGGAGGAGGCGCAGCGGGCCGACCATGAGGACGCGGTTCGGTCCGCGGACCGGACCGGAGCGTGAGGCTCACCCTGATTGACTCCAGTGTATGGGTGGATTTCACGAGGACGCGGACACCCCGTCGGGTGAAGGAACAGATCCTGCCTTACATTACGGATCCTTCGGCACATCTGGCGGAGCCCGTGCGATTTGAGCTCCTGCGAAATGCCCGTCCCGATGAGGAGAAGTTGATGGTCAGGCAGCTCGCCACCCTTCCCGTGCTCGCCACGCCGGAAGATCTGTGGGAACAGGCCCTTCAGCTTGGCCAGGCCTGCCGGGCCTCGGGGAGCGCACCGACGTCGATGGACCTTGTGATCGCGGCCATAGCCCTCCACCATGGGGCGGAGGTGGTCACGTTCGACCGGGACTTCCTGGATATCGCGGCGGTGTCGGCGCTGCGGGTGGAGCGGCTGGTTCGCGCCGACGTCCCGGATCGGCTTGCCTGAATCCCGCCCCCGGCCTAACGTCTTCAGATCGGAGTCGAACCCCCGCATGAAATACTTCTTTTCCGTCATCCTTCTGGCCCTGGTGGCGGCCAGTGTGGTCACCCGGATCTCCTCCCCCGAGGTGGAGTCCGAGATCCCGGTGCTGTATTGGACCACCGACCCCAACCCGGCCCGGCGGCTCCAGGTGGCCACCTTCCATGACTGGCTGGAGCGCGAGCACGGGGACGATCTGGAGGCGAGATACGGGTTCCGCCGGTTCGAGCTGCGGCTCGACACCGGCAACCGGGGGCTCGACAAGCAGCTCATCCAGGGGGTGAGCGGGGTGGCCGGCGACCTCATGGACATCTGGTCGGGCAACGGCGACATCGCCTATCTGCACCAGGTGGGCATGCTGCGCGACATCACCGAGCCCGCCCGCGCCCGCGGGTTCTCCCATCACGACTCCTGGGCCTCCATGGCGTACGACCTGACCGTGGAAGGGGAGGGCGGGCGCCGGATCCAGGTGGCCTATCCGGCCAACGTCACCATCCGGATGTATTTCATCAACGAGGCCATCTTCCGCCGCCACGGCAAGCCGCTGCCGCCCGAACGGTGGACGGTGAGCGAGTTCGAGCGCCAGGGCCGGGAGTTCGTGTCGGACCCGGCGGTGAACCCGCCCGGGCGCCGCCAGCAGGTGTTCTTCGCCGACACCGTGGATCATCACGCCCTCCGGCGCAGCCTGGGGGTGTCGATGTTCAACGAGACCCTCACCTGGTGCACGCTGGACGACCCCCGCAACGCCCAGGTGCTGCGCACGATCTACGACTGGACCTACGTGGACCGGATCCTGCCCAGCGCCGCCGACCGGCAGGCCTTCGCCGCCGAGGGGGGGCTGGGCGGGGCGGGTCCCCAGCTCTTCCGGCACGGCAACTACGCCATGTTCCAGGGCGGGCGCTACATGCTGATCACCCTCCGCTCCTTCTACGAGCTGGACGGGCCCATCGAGATGCGGGTGGCCGAGCCGCCGCATTTCGACGGCGGCATGCCCAACACCGGCACCGGCACCCGGGCGGTGTCCCTCTATCTGGGGGCCCGCGACCGCGTCTGGACCAGCCCGACCACCGGGGCCACGGTCAGCCACGAGGAGCTGGGGCTGTACTTCCTCGAATACCTGGCCAGCGCGGACTACAACCTCCAGCTTGTGGAGGACGCCGACGCCCTGCCCCCCAATCCGACGTACGCCGAGGGCGAGGCCTGGGACCGCCCGCCCCGGTTCCCCAACGAGTGGAGCGTGCATCCCGCCTTCCGCGAGGGGGCCCACCACCTGGCCATCGGCAACGACTTCAGTCCGTTCGTGGCCTTCACCCTGGCTAACCGGGCCGACTGGCAGTCGCTGGAGAAGGTGATGAGCCGCCTGGCCTCGCCGGAGCGGGCGGCCCGGGAGGCGGCCGAGCAGGTGAACGCGGAGATCCGCCGCACCCTCGACGAGCAGCCCCACCTTCGGGAGGAGCACACGCGGCGGCTCGAGGCGCAGGCCCGGATCGAACGGCTGCGGGAGGCGGGCGTTCCCATCCCCCTGTCCTGGATCCGGAACCCGTTCCACAAACGGCACTACCTGTTCCGGGGCTGGGCCTGGGACGACGCGGACGCCCCCGTGCCCGAAACCGCCTCCGACGAAGAGCTCCGGAGCCTCGCCCCGGCGGAGGAGACCTGATGCCCCGCCTCTCCCGCAAGGAGACCCGGAACCTGGCCACGGGTCTGGCGTTCCTCGGCCCCAACATCCTGGGATTCCTGGCCTTCACCGTGGTCCCCCTGGTGTTCAGCCTGTTCCTCGCCTTCAGCAACTGGGATCTGCGCCGCCACAACATGTTCAAGGACGAGCCCATCGCCTTCACCGGCGTGGAGAGCTTCCGGCGGCTGCTGGAGCCGGGCGGCGAATTCTGGTTCTACCTGGGCAACACGGTGTTCCTGATGATGGCCATCCCCTTCGGGATCGCGTGCAGCCTGGGGGCGGCCATCCTCCTCAGCCGCGACCTCCGGGGCGGTCGGCGCAACCGGGTCGCGGTGGCGGCGGTGGCCATCCTCGTGGTGAGCCTGCTCATGGTGCGGGCGGCGGCCGGGCCCTCGGGCGCGGAGGGCCAGATGCTCCTGCTGCTGTCCGGGGTGTTCAGCCTGGTCCTGCTCCTGGGCGCCTTCGGCGGGTCCACCGCCTACCGCACCCTGTTCTACCTGCCCCATTTCACCAGCGGGGTGGCGGTGTTCCTCCTCTGGAAGAAGCTCTACACCGACGCCGGCCCCATCAACACCGCCCTCGCCCCCAGCCTCGACCGCCTGGCCCAGACCGTGAACCGCGCCCCGCCCCCGATGGTGCAGGCTGGTCTCTGGGCCGCCCTCGGCCTGGCCCTCGCCCTCCTCGCCTTCGGGCTGGGCCGTCTCCGGGCGTTCTGGCGCGACGGCGACCTGGGCACCCGGGCGGCCTTCCTGCCCCTGGCCGTGCTTCTGGTCCCGGCCGCCATCGCCTGGCAATGGATGCCCGCCCCCCCGCGGGGCGAGGCCCAGGTGGTCGCCCTCGACGGCCGCCACGCCCTCCGTCTGGCCGACCACGCCCCGGCCCGGCGTCCCGGCACCGAGGTGGAATGGCGGTTCGGCCCCGAGCATCCCGCCGTGGCCGCCATCAACCAGGCGCTGACCCGCCCGCTCCCGGTGGCCGAGACCGTGGCCGAGCGCTGGCCGGAGGTCCGGGAGGTGGTGGAGGCCCGGGTCGAGGACGAGCGGCAGGAGCTGCTGGCCCAGGTGGAGCGGGGCCGCATCTCCGGAACCCAGGCCGATGCCGAGCTGATGCGGCGGCGGCAGGCGTTCGAGTCCGAAGCCCGCCGGACGCTGGAGGCGGAGACCGCGTCCGCCCTGCGCCAGGCCGGGGCCGAGGCCTTCGAGTTCGAATTCCGGGTGCTCCGCGAGACGGCCAGCCCCCATCCGGACCACCCGCGGATCCAGGCCATCCTCGAGCTGCACCCGCCTCAGCTTGACGAAGGCATGACCGCCTTCCCCTGGGGTCGCCAGGCCAGTTTCTTCGCCACCGAGGCCTATCAGGCCGGCCCCGACGCGGGGTTCCAGATGGTGGACGCCGAGCAGATGCCCGGCTACCGGTTCCGGATCCTGCCCAGCCCCTCCGGCCACCAGATCCGCGAGCTGCGCCTGCGCTTCGGCGTGGCCACCCAGGAGGATCCCGAGGGCGAGCCCGTCACCGAGGCCTACCTGCTCGACGACGTGGTCCTCCGCCGGGCCGGCGAGATCGGGCCCCTGCTCGAACTCAACTTCGAGGACGGGAGCGCGCCCGCCCCGGTGGGCGGGGCGGCCCGGCGTCCGGCCTGGCTGTTCCTGGGACTGGCCGGGGCCGCCGTGGTCGCCTACGGCGGGACGACGGCCGCGTGCGGCCGCGAATTCTCCAGCCGCCCCGGCACCGGCTTCGGCACCGCGTTCCTGCTCGCCCTCGCCCTCATGGTGGCCCAGTTCGTGCTGATCGGTCTGGGCCTGGTGAGCTGGCGCCTCCCCGACATGGCCGCCGACGGCCTCAACCCGCCCCAGTGGCTCACCCAGTACCACTGGGCCAAGCCGTCCATCATGCTCATGGGCCTGTGGGGCGCCATCGGCTCCAACAACATGCTGCTCTACCTCGCCGCCCTCACCAACGTGCCCCAGGAGCTCTACGAGGCCGCCGACATCGACGGGGCCTCCCGGCTCCAGCGCTTCTGGCACATCACCTGGCCCCAGCTCGCCCCCACCACCTTCTTCATCGTGGTCATGAGCTGCATCGGCGGCCTCCAGGGCGGGTTCGAGATGGCCCGCACCATGACCCAGGGCGGCCCCGCCGGCGCCACCACCGTGCTCTCCTACTACGTCTACATGGAGGGCTTCCTCACCGGCCGCCTCGGCTTCGCCTCCGCCATCGCCTGGGCCCTCTTCGTGATGGTGTTCGTGCTCACCATGTTCAACTGGCGCTTCGGCAACCGGTACGTCAATGAGTGACCCCGCCCCCCATCGCACCCCCTGGCGGCAGACCCGCTCGGCCCAGGCCGTGCGCACCTTCTTCCGCACCCTCGGCCTGCACGGGGTGCTCGCGGTCATCAGTTTCGCCCTCGCCCTGCCCTTCGTGTGGATGGTGATGACCAGCCTCTCCCACCTCGGCGAGGTGGGGGTGGGGACCTGGGTGCCCGAGCGCCTGCGCTGGGAGAACTACGGGGAGGTGTTCCGCTACGAGCGCCAGGACATCGCGGCCGAGGACCTGGCCGTCTCCCCCGAGGACCGGCCCCGGGGCATCCCCTTCGCCCGCTACTACTGGAACAGCGTGTTCGTCGCCTCCTGGGTCACCTTCCTCCAGGTGCTCACCAGCTCCCTGGCCGCCTTCTCCTTCGCCCGCCTCCGCTGGCCGGGCCGTGACCGCGTGTTCCTGCTCTACCTGGCCACCATGATGCTCCCCGGGCTGGTCATGATGATCCCCAACTACCAGATCATGATCTACCTCGGCCTCGTCGACACCCTGGCCGGGCTCATCATCCCGGCCAGCTTCAGCGCCTTCGGCACCTTCCTGCTCCGGCAGTTCATGCTCACCATCCCCACCAGCCTCGACGAGGCCGCCGAGATCGACGGCGCCTCGAAATGGCGCCTGTTCTGGGACGTCATCCTCCCCCTGTCCCGCCCCGGGCTCATCGTGCTCGCCATCTTCACCTTTATCGGCAACTACCACAGCTTCTTCTGGCCGCTGGTCATGATCCGCTCCCAGCACCGCTACACCCTGCCCATCGGCCTCCTCTACTTCGACTCCACCCGGGGCACCGAAACCACCCTCCTCATGGCCGCCGTCACCATGTCCGTGGTCCCCATGATCCTCCTCTTCGTCCTCCTCCAGAAATACCTGGTCAAGGGCATCCAGCTCGGGGCCGTGAAGGGCTAGGGCGCCTTCGGCGCGGGATTGGGGATTGGGGACTGGGGATTCGGGACTGGGGATTCGGGAGGCGCGGCCCGCCCACCCATCCATCCAATCATCCACCCATCCACCCATCCAATCATCCATCCCCCCACAGCTCCCCCTGCCGGGCCACCGGGGCCGCCGGCTCCAGGCAGTCCGCCGCGTCGTGCTTCGGGGAGTTGACCTTCGGCGAGACCTCCCGGGCCACCAGATCGCCTTCCGGCAGCGGGTGGGTGAACTCGTGCAATGCCTCCGGCGGGCTGGCCGGATCGATCCACGCCGTCATGGCCTCGCCCTGAAGGATCACCGGCATCCGGTCATGGATGCGTTCGAGCAGAGGGTTGGCCCGGGTGGTCAGGATGGTGCAGGTCACCAGGGGCCCCTGGTCGTCGCCGTGCCATTCCTCCCACAGGCCGGCGAATGCGAACGGGCGCTCGTCGGGGAACGAGAACCAGAAGGGGATCCGATGGCCCCCGTCGCGCTTCTCCCATTCGTAGAACCCGTCGGCCAGGATCAGGGCCCGCCGCTTCCGGAAGGCGTCCCGGAAGGCCGGCTTGTCGGCCACCGTCTCGCTGCGGGCGTTGATCAGCCGGAAGCCCATCGCGGCATCGTCCGACCATGACGGCACCAGCCCCCACCGGGCGGTGCGGGCGGTCTCGATGTGGGGCTCGGCCACCATCAGCACCGGCTGGCTGGGCGCGATGTTGTAGCGCGGGGCGATCTCCGGAACCGTGATCAGTCCCGGCACCGCCTCCCGCACCGTCTCGGGACGTGCCTTGAGCGTGAACCGGCCGCACATGGATCTGGCCCGGCCCGCCTACTTGTCGTTCCCGTCGTCGGTCTCGTCCTCGGCCGCCGGGTCGCCACCCAGCCGGCTCCGAAGGCTCCGCACCCCGCGTTCCACCGCGCGGTTGGCCCGGTCCGCCCCCTCGCGAACCGTGTCCTCGGCCTGGCGGGCCGCTTCCTCGACCTTGGTCTCGGCCGCATCCGGGTCCGCGTCGTCTCCGTCCTTCGCCTCCTCGCCCCGGCGCAGCAGGCCTCGGGCTGCGTCGGTCACGCCGCGGGCCGCGTCCGTCACCGCGTCCGCCCCCCGTCCCACCACATTCACCGCCGCGCCGCCCACGGTGCCGGTGAGGTCCCTCAGCTCCTCGACGCCCGGAACCTGCTGGAGGACTCCGCCCGCCGACCGGAGCACCGTCTCCACCACGATGCGCACCACATCCGCGACCCCCAGCGGCGTCTGTTCGCCGATGCCGGTCAGCTCGACGTCCGCCAGGTGCAGGGTGCCCCCCATGCCTCCGACCGCCGTGGCCGCCACCTTGGCCGTGCCGCCGGTGATGAACAGGCGGTCGATCACCACCCGCTTGCCGGGCGCGTCCGGACCCGTGACCGGCGGCGGATCCTCTCCGGGAGGGCCGGCGATGCGGTCCTGGATCACCTTCACGTTGCTGCCGCCCCGCACCCGGGCCTCGTACACCACCTCCGGCGCCGTCACCACCACCTCCCGGATGCGGATGGTGTCGGTGAGCAGGCTGCGGGTGTCGATGTCGAGCGTCAGCTCGCCCAGCGTGAGGATGAAGGGATTCTTGAACCCCTCCGGATTGGCCACGCTCAGGCCGGCGATCCGGCCGGTGCCCCGGAACGGGCGCAGGTTGACCTCTTCGAGGGTGATCTCGGTCCCGGTCACCCGGGGCCCCACCCGCTCGACCGCTGTCTTCACGATCCCATCGATCCGCCACACGGCGACGCCAAGGATCACGGCGAGGATGACCACGACCAGCAGCACGAACCGCAGCAGTTTCTTCATAGGACGCCTCGGGGGTGGAGGTTGCCCGCAACAGTAGCCCGTACCCGCGGGTTCGCCAAGTGGAGAGGCGCTGTTCAGTGATCGGTGACCAGTGATCGGTGATCGGTGGTAAGTCGCAGCCGCTGATTTCCTTGGTTGAGCCGAATAAGGGGTGAGACGGCTGGCGCGATCCGACTTCGCCAAGGCGCTACGTCGGACAAGTTGCGGGATACGTGATCCTAAAAACGGCAGTTGACCCTATCCGGTGAGGAGGGGGAGGAGCCACTGGTCGGCTTCGGACAGGGGCGCGAGGGGCTTTCCACGGAGCCATTTCATGA
>PXDE01000433.1 GCA_003566475.1 PVC group bacterium
CCGAGAAGAGCTATTTCTACGTGCCCACCCTGTCCGGGCGGATCCTCTGCTACAAGGGCCTGCTCCTGGCCGACCAGGTGGAGCCGTTCTTCCCGGACCTCACCCATCCGGACATGACCAGCGCCCTCGCCCTGGTCCACCAGCGCTACAGCACCAACACCTTCCCGACCTGGGATCTCGCCCATCCCTTCCGGTTCCTCTGCCACAACGGCGAGATCAACACCGTGCGCGGCAACAGCAACTGGATGGACGCCCGCCAGCACCTGTTCACGTCCTCGCTGTTCGGCAAGGACATGAAGAAGCTGTTCCCCATCGTCACCCCCGGGGCCAGCGACTCGGCCGTGCTCGACAACGCCCTGGAGCTGCTCTACCACACCGGGCGCTCGCTGCCCCACGCGGTGATGATGCTGATCCCCGAGGCCTGGCAGAACCACGAGACCATGAGCGACGCCAAGAAGGCGTTCTACGAGTACCACGCCTGCTGCATGGAGCCCTGGGACGGCCCGGCCTCCATCCCCTTCACCGACGGCTCGTGCATCGGGGCGGTGCTCGACCGCAACGGCCTGCGGCCCTCGCGCTACACCGTGACCAAGGACGGGTTCGTGATCATGGGCTCGGAGACCGGGGTGGTGGAGGTCGATCCCGCCAACGTCGCGTCCAAGGGCCGCCTCGAGCCCGGCCGCATGTTCCTGGTGGACATGGAGCAGGGGCGGATCGTGGACGACGAGGAGATCAAGGAGGAGATGGCCGCCCGCAAGCCCTACCGCCGGTGGCTCAAGGAGAACCTCATCGAGTTCCGGCATCTGCCCCATCCGGAGCGGATCCCGGGGACCGACTTCCGGACCCTGCTCGCCCGCCAGAAGGCGTTCGGGTATTCGCTGGAGGATCTCAAGATCATCCTCGGCCCCATGGCCCGCGACGGCAAGGAGCCCCTGGGCTCCATGGGCGACGACACCCCGCTGGCCGTGCTCTCGGAGCGGCCTCGGCTGCTCTACGACTACTTCCGGCAGCTCTTCGCCCAGGTCACCAACCCGCCCTTCGACCCCTTCCGCGAGCGGGTGGTGTCGTCGGTGTGGACCACCCTGGGGGCCGAGCGCGACCTGTTCCAGGAGTCGCCCAAGCATGGCCACCAGTTCAAGCTGCCCGAGCCGGTGATCACCAACGAGCAGCTCGAGCAGATCCGGCAGATGTTCGTGGGCGACATCCGGGCGGTGACCCTGCCCATCCTGTTCGACCCCCAGTCCGGGGGCAAGGGCCTGCGCAAGGCCATGGACAAGCTGTGCCGCGAGGCGGCGGCGGCGGTGAAGGGCGGGGCCTCGATCCTGGTCCTGACCGACCGCGGGGCCAGCCGCGACCGGGCGGCCATCCCGGCCCTGCTCGCGGTGTCCGGGGTGCACCACCACCTCATCCGCACCGGCCTGCGCACCCGCTGCGGGCTGGTCCTGGAGAGCGCGGAGCCCCGCGAGGTGCACCACTTCTGCTGCCTGTTCGCCTATGGCTGCGGGGCGGTGAACCCCTACCTCGCCTTCGAGACCCTCGACGAGATGCACCGCGACGGCCGCCTCGGCCGCATCAGCTTCCCGGACGCCATCGACAACTACATCACCTCCATCGGCGACGGCATCCTCAAGGTGATGTCGAAGATGGGCATCAGCACCCTCCACAGCTACCGGGGGGCGCAGATCATGGAGGCGGTGGGACTCAACCCCGAGGTGGTCGACGCCTACTTCACCCGCACCCCCAGCCGGATCTCCGGGGTGGGGATGGACGAGCTGGCCGAGGAGGTGCGGCTGCGCCACGAGCGGGCCTACCCGCCGGTCGAGGTGCCCGCGAACCTCAAGCTCGACGCCGGCGGCAAGTACCAGTGGCGGCGCGAGGGCGAGTACCACCAGTTCAATCCCCTCACCGTGGCCAAGCTCCAGCAGGCCACCCGCGAGGACCGGTTCGAGCTGTTCGAGGAGTACGCCGGCCTCATCAACCGCCAGAGCGAGCGCATCGGCACCCTGCGCGGGCTGATGGAGCTGAAGCCGGCCGGGCCGCCGGTGCCTCTCGAGGAGGTCGAGCCCTGGACCGAGATCGCGAGGCGGTTCAAGTCGGGGGCCATGTCCTACGGATCGATCAGCAAGGAGGCCCACGAGACTCTGGCTATCGCCATGAACCGCATCGGGGGCAAAAGCAACAGCGGCGAGGGCGGCGAGGACGAGGACCGGTTCACCCCGGACCCCAACGGCGACTGGCGCAACTCGGCCATCAAGCAGGTGGCCTCGGGCCGGTTCGGGGTGACCAGCCACTACCTGGCCAACGCCCGCGAGATCCAGATCAAGATGGCCCAGGGGGCCAAGCCCGGCGAGGGCGGCGAGCTGCCCGGGACCAAGGTCTATCCGCCCATCGCCCGGACGCGGCATTCCACGCCTTGGGTGGGTCTGATCTCCCCCCCGCCTCACCACGACATCTACTCCATCGAGGATCTGGCCCAGCTCATCCACGACCTCAAGAACGCCAACCCCGAGGCCCGGATCAACGTCAAGCTGGTGTCCGAGATGGGCGTGGGCACGGTGGCGGCCGGGGTGGCCAAGGGCAAGGCCGACGTGGTGCTCATCAGCGGTCACGACGGCGGCACCGGCGCGGCCAAGCAGACGTCCATCAAGTACGCGGGCCTGCCCTGGGAGCTGGGCGTGGCCGAGACCCAGCAGACGCTGGTCATGAACGGCCTGCGCAGCCGGATCGTGGTCGAGTGCGACGGCCAGATGAAAACCGGCCGCGACGTGGCCGTGGCCGCGCTGCTGGGGGCCGAGGAGTTCGGGTTCGCCACCGCGCCGCTGGTGGTGATGGGCTGCATCATGATGCGGGTCTGCCACCTCAACACCTGTCCGGTGGGCATCGCCACCCAGGATCCCGAATTGCGGAAGAAGTTCGCGGGCGATCCCGCCCATGTGGTGACCTTCTTCCGGTTCGTGGCCGAGGAGCTGCGGCGGATCATGGCCAGCCTCGGGTTCCGCAGGCTCGACGAGATGGTGGGCCGCTCGGACTGCCTGGAGATGCGCAAGGCCATCGGCCACTGGAAGGCCAAAGGACTGGACTACAGCCAGATCCTGTACCGACCGCAGGTGGGCCCGGAGATCGGCGTGCGCTGCACCGAGACCCAGGACCACGGGCTGGCCGCCGCGCTCGACCACGAGCTGATCCGCCTCGCCCGGCCCGCCCTGGAGAGCGGAGAGAAGGTCCGGGCCGAGATCCGCATCCGGAACGTGAACCGGACGGTGGGGACCATGCTCAGTCACCAGATCTCCAAGCGGTACGGGCACGCCGGGCTGCCCGACGACACCATCGTGTTCGACGCCCAGGGTTCGGCCGGCCAGAGCTTCGCCGCCTTCGGCGCGCACGGGCTTACCTTCCGGATCTGGGGCGACGCCAACGACTACTTCGGCAAGGGCCTGTCCGGGGCGAAGCTGGTCATCCGGCCCCCGGCCGCGTCCACCTTCGTGGCCGAGGACAACATCCTCATCGGCAACGTGGCCTTCTACGGGGCCATCACCGGCCGGGCCTTCATCCGGGGCCTTGCCGGGGAGCGGTTCTGCGTCCGCAACAGCGGCGTGTGGGCGGTGGTCGAGGGCATCGGCGACCACGGGTGCGAGTACATGACCGGCGGCCGGGCCGTGATCCTCGGCCCCACCGGGCGCAATTTCGCGGCCGGGATGAGCGGTGGCATCGCCTACATCTACGACGAGGCGGGCGACTTCGTGCTCCACCGGCTCAACGCCGAGATGGTCGAGGTCGAGGATCTCTCCAACCCCGCCGACGAGCAGGAGCTGCGGCAGCTCATCGAGGAGCACACCGAGGCCACGGACAGCGCGGTGGGCCGACGGATCCTCGGCGACTGGGCGACCCACCGGGAGCGGTTCATCAAGATCATGCCCACCGACTACAAGAAGGCCCTGGCCATCCTCGCCGCCGAAGCCGACCAGGCCGCCGCCGAAGGCCAGGCCCAGCCCGCAGCCGCAGGTGCCCGGTGATGGCGATCTCACGCATCGGGGAGGAACCACGAAAGGCCCAGTGCCGCCACCGACCGCAACCAGACGGACCACAGAGGTCGCAGAGGTTACGGAGGTTCACAGAGGGAGGAGTTGGGGTGGTGAAGCGTTGGCGCGGGAGGGCAGCGTTCCCGGGAATAGAAGTGCGAAATCCACGAAAGGTTTCGGGGGCCGTGCAACGCGTGTGGTCCGCCCCCCATCCACCCATCCAATCATCCATCCATCCACCCATCCACCCATCCATCCATCCAATCATCCGTCCCCATCCCCCCATCCCTCCTCTTACGCAGAACGTGGTGCCCGGCGCCCTCCCTCCTCCAACTTTCCACCCCGCTTCGGCCCCCTCCGGCATCCATGCCCGAGCCCGGAGCGCCGGGCGCCGCGTTCTGCGCGACTCCACCCAACGCTTGAGAAGGATCTAACGCATGGGAAAACCCACCGGCTTCAAGGAATACACCCGCGAGCTCCCGCCCAAGAAGAAGCCCGCCGAGCGGGTGAAGGAGTACCGGGAGTACTATCTTCCGTTCCCGGAGGAGAAGGTTCGCGAGCAGGGCGCCCGCTGCATGGACTGCGGCGTGCCCACCTGCCACGCCGGCTGCCCGCTGGGCAACCTGATCCCGGACTGGAACGACCTCGTGTACCGGGGCCGGTGGAAGGAGGCCATCGAGGAGCTCCACGCCACCAACAATTTCCCGGAGTTCACCGGACGCCTCTGCCCCGCCCCCTGCGAGGAGGCCTGTGTACTGGGCATCATCGAGCCCCCGGTGACCATCGAGGAGATCGAGAAGCAGATCGTCGAGCGGGCCTTCCGCGAAGGGTGGGTGGTGGCCGAGCCCCCGACCGTGCGGACGGGCAAGAAGGTGGCAGTGGTCGGCTCCGGACCGGCCGGACTGGCCTGCGCCCAGCAGCTCAACCGGGCCGGGCATGCGGTCACCGTGTTCGAGCGCGACAGCCGGATCGGCGGGCTCCTGCGCTACGGGATTCCGGACTTTAAGATGGAGAAGTCGGTCATCGACCGGCGGCTGAAGCTGATGACGGAGGAGGGGATCGAGTTCCGGACGAACGCCGACATCGGCCGCAACGTGGACGTGGCGGAGATCGAAAAGGAGTTCGACGCCATCGTCATCTGCACCGGGGCCACCGCCGGCCGGGAGCTTCCCGTGCCCGGGCGCGATCTGGACGGGGTGCACCTGGCCATGGAGTTCCTGCCCCAGCAGAACAAGGTGGTGGCCGGAGACCGGGTGGAGGGCCAGATCACGGCCACCGGCAAGCATGTGATCGTGATCGGCGGGGGCGACACCGGGAGCGACTGCATCGGCACCTCGAACCGGCAGGGGGCGGCGTCGGTCACCAACTTCGAGTTGCTGCCCCGCCCCCCCGAGGACCGGCCGCCGCATCAGCCCTGGCCCTACTGGCCCATGCGGCTGCGCACCAGCACCAGCCATGAGGAAGGCTGCGAGCGGGAGTGGAGCGTCCTCACCAAGGCATTCACGGGGGAGGACGGCAAGGTGACCGGGCTCACCACGGTCCAGGTCGAGTTCGTGCCCGACCCGGCCGGCGGGCGTCCGCAGATGAAGGAGGTCCCCGGCACGGAGCGGCAGTGGAAGGCCGATCTGGTGCTGCTGGCGCTGGGCTTCACCGGCCCCGAGCGGTACGGGCTGGTGGAGACGTTCGGCCTGGAGCTCGACCGCATGGGCAATCTCCAGTGCGGGACCGACTACCAGACCAGCCGTCCCGGGGTGTTCGCGGCCGGCGACGCCCGGCGGGGCCAGAGCCTCATCGTGTGGGCCATCTCCGAAGGCCGTGAGGCCGCCCGCTGCGTGGATCTGCACCTCATGGGCCGCACCCTGCTCCCGACCAAGGGGCAGAACGGCGATCTGCCGAGGGTGTAGACGAGGGAAGGGGTGTTCAGGGACCATGGGCAGGCCACATTCCCGTTGTCAGGGCCTTGCCCCGTCGGATCGTCGAGCCTGGGGGCGGGCGGCCGCGTTCGTCCTGATCGCGGGCTGGATCCTGCTTTCGCCGGCCTACGTTCAGATTCTGGGGCGGCGCTCCCGTTTCGTCCGCCCGTGGGTCATGTTCCGGGGCAGCGGGGTGGGTCTGGTCGACGCGGAGTTCTACCTCCGGCAGCCCGACGGGACTCTGGTGCCGCTGGACCGGTTCGCGACGCTGGGGTATGCGGGGCCATCGTCGGCGCCGGACGAGGTGCGGAGGATCCGGGGCGAGGAGGGGCTGCGCCAGGCCACCCAATCCCTTGCGGAGGCTCTGGGGACGGACGCTGACCTGAGGGTCCGGGCTCGCCTGGCCGGACGCCGGGGCTGGGTGCCGCTGGCCGATCCCTCGCGCCCTCCGGAACGGGACTCCGATCGGAGCGGGCCGTGAACCGCCTGCGCGCGTGGGCCGACCGGCTGGGCGCATGGGCGCTCCACACCGAGGGATCCACCCGGTCCAGCGCGCTCATCCGCATCGGCCTCGCCGCCACCCTGTGGACGCGCTGGGGCCGGGATCTCATGCCCGCCCACAATCCCTCCTTTCCCTGGCCGTTCTGGCTGGCCCTGTCGGCCTCCTTCTACCTCTCCACGACCCTGATGTTCGCCGGCCTGTTCAGCCGGCCGGCCGCCGTCTGGGCGGGGCTCACCGCGCTCACCCTCTACGGCGTGGGGGGGCAGGCGGACCCCGTCGTCTGGGTCAGCCACCATACCTATCTGCTCGCCTTCGCCACGCTGCTCTGTGGGCTCACCCCGTGCGGATCCTCCTACTCGCTGGACCGCTGGCGGGCCGTGCGACGAGCCGGACGCCGCGGCCAGGCGCCCCCTCCCGAACGGGGCAATCTCTGGGGGCTCCGGCTCATCGCCCTTCAGGTGACCGCCGTCTATCTGTGGTCCGCGCTGTCCAAGCTGAACGGGCGGTTCCTCAGCGGGCCGTCGCTGGAGTACGCCTTCCTGTCGACCTACCTCACCCCGCGCCCCGTCCCTCTCCCGGGCTTTGGCGCGGTGGTCGTGGGCCTCGCCTGGATCACCGTGGCGCTCGAGGTCGCAGTGGGGGTGGGCATGCTCTTCCCGAGGGTTCGCCGCTGGGTCGTCCTGCCCGGGCTGGGCATGCACGCCGCCTTCTATGTGCTGCTGCCGGTCCGCACCTTCTCCGTCACCATGTGGATTCTGTACCTCGCCTACTTCGACGCCGACGCGGTGCACGAGGTCATCGGGCGCATGGAGGGGGAGCCGCCAGAAGGAACCGGATCGCATGCGCCTCCGGATCCGCAGACGAGAGGATGGTCATGAAGAACGAAGAGATGATCGCGATGTCTCTGCGCGACCTGCTTCCGGTCCATCGGCTGCATGGTTCCGGATCAGGTTGACGCGCATGCGCGATGCGGGAAGGCGGCCGCGTGCGCCTACTGCGTGACTCGCGCCATCTTTACCCCACCGCTGTCTCAGCTTTGATCCCGTCCAATCCCTGGACGAAACCGTCCAAGGCCTGGACAGGACGCCGCAGGCAGCCCGCGCCTCCGCGTAGCTACCGACGCCAGGAGGTGGCCGCATGTGGGAACGACGCGGATCCGCGCTTGGCCCGGAGCGTCGCACGGCCGCTGCCTCCATCCCCGTCGTGCCCCCGGGCGGCTGAGCGCTACGCGCGTCCGGCTACGGAGGGATCTCGTTGATGTTCAGGATGCACCTGAGTCGAAGGCCTGCCTCCCATTCGCTCGCTGCGCGGATCCGGTTTGCTCATCATGGCAATTCGATGGGTGCCTCGAGCTGGAGATGCTCCTGAAGTAGGCGCAGCACCGGCATCCCGTCTGGACCACAGCCTGTGGTCAGTACATTGCCGATCTTGAACTTCTGCAATGCCTGAACGCACGCCGAGAGTCGGCGCAGGGCACTGGCGCGGTCCGCGGGAGGAGGCTGACTCTCGCAGAACCTTTCCAGCAGCATCTCTGGCGCCACGTTCGCGATCGGATCGATGTGGTGAACTTCAAGTCGCTCAACCCATACGAAGCGACGGTCATGGGATGCCCAACCTTCTCGTTCGCCGTCAATCTCGGCTGCTATCTTCTTTATGTTCCCTGTCCGTATGGGGAATCTCATGTCAAGGAGAAGGGCGGCCTTCTGCTCCCCGATGAGGCCCAATGTCCCTTCCGGGGCAACCTTCGTCCCCTGGCCATAGGCGCACGCATGTCGCACCTTGTGAATCGGACGGTCTCGCCAAATGTGTGGTTGCTCCGCCGGGACGGCAGGAACCTCTCGCCAACCCTGTCCAACGTCCGGGAGGCCCTTCTGAACCGGGGCATGCGGTGGTTCAGAAGGCTGGAGCGGCCCGAGGCGGTGTTGCGCATCCTTATGCGCGAACCGGAGCGCATTGGCAGGCTCTGGGGCTTCGGAGGCATCCCCAGTCCGTTGAGGAGCTACGTGACGGGCTATGTGGCGCTGGCCATCGGAAACCGCGACTTCGCGCTGGCCCACCTGAAGGCGGCGCTGGAGTCGGGCTGCTTTCCGGAGGTCAGCCACGAACTCCAGTCAGCGATTCACGCGGCCTCCCTGCCATCCGGGCCCCCGGGAAGCCCCTAAGCTGAGCGGTCTGGCGGCGGCTGACCTCGGCCTCGGGGTAGCCATGCCCTCAGAAGGCCGCGGAACGTGCCAGCCCGTCTGGTGCATGACCTCGCCAGCCGGGCGGTACCGTAACGCGCGTCGGTCTGGTTCTGCCTGTACTCGCTCGGGAACGGTTCACCGGCAAAGAAGGCTGCGAAGATCGCTGCGGCAGAATCACCTGTCCCAGTACGATTTGAGGAGCTGGCAGCCTCTGGCGACCAGGAGGGGGGTGGCCTCCGGGAAGTCGGTCTCCAACTGCAAGGCCAGCGCATGATGCAGTTCATAGCGCCGGGACGCCCGTGGCGGAAGCGTGCCGCACCGGGATCTTCGGAAGGAGTGGGATGCCTGGACGATCCCGACGGCGAGGTGCCAAGCCGCCTCACACTCTGAGGGTGCCAGCAGATGACATGGCTTTCGCCGGAGGAAGCGCCTGCGGGCATCGCCAGGATCGCCATCGGGTCTGTCGTCGCAGTGGTACAGACCGAGCGCGGCCCGCCACGCCGCGTTGAGCAGGAGGAGTCTGGTATCGTGGTTGGGAGTGGCATCACGCTGGCTCATGGTCCGGTCTCCGGCTCGGGTTTGGTCCGGCGGTTAGGGAGAACGGCGCTGCGGATCAGCCGCGGACGCCGGAGCGAGCTTGCTCGCGCAG
>PXDE01000026.1 GCA_003566475.1 PVC group bacterium
ATTCGGCGGTGGCCCGAAGCGCCTCGAAGCGCGGGTGAGCCCGCACCCGCGCGGCCAGCCCCAGCGGAACCTTCAGGAAATCGGTGTAGAAGTTGGGGTTCTGGGGCGACCAGAACCGGTCGTAGGTGCCGAACGTGTCGGGATGGAAGAGGTTCTGCGCCTCCAGCCACTGGCCGAGTCCGCCCGGCCGATCCGCCTCGCGCAGGGCGTTCCGGCCCCGGCCGCGCCAGGGGCCGGTGGGGTTGATGGCGTCGCTGAAATAGAAGAACTCGGGGAAGGTGGCCCCGGTCTGGCCGGGCCATTCCAGGTCGAAGTCGCGGTGCAGCTTGTCGAGCGGATACATGGCGTGGTCCCGCACGTAGCCCTGGATCGGATCCTGCCAGCGGCCCCGGTCGTCCTGGCGACGCAGCGCCTGCTCGGCGGGCAGGGCCGCCAGCAGCCAGGACCGCGCCCCCCGCCGGGCCGCCCCCCGCACCCCGGCGTAGTCCCCCGAGGCGCGGGCCTTGATCTGGAGCTCGTTCTCGTGGGGCCATTCCCACCGGCCCGCGAACGCGGGGATCGCGCCCAGGGCGGTGGTGCCGTCGTGCACCGCGAACCACCAGCCCAGATCGTAGTGCTGGTTCCAGCGGGGCAGCAGCCGGACCAGGGTGTCGCCAAGCACGGTGGTGTGGTTGTCGTACCGGGCCCGGTACCCTTCCAGGGTGGTCGGCCCGGGCTGCAAGTCCTGGGGCCACTTCGAGGGGTCGGCCCCCCGCCCGGCCCCGCCCCCGTAGATCCGGGTTTCGGGCTCCCGCCCGCCCCACCCTTCGGTCAGGCTGAACTCCCACCAGGCGCCCGGGCCCGCGTCGAGTTCCTCCTCGATCATGACATGCCGCGTGCCCGGCTCCAGGGTCACCGTGATGGCCGCCGAGCGCTCGGTCCCGTTGTCATCAAAGGTGTACTCCAGCCGGGCCCGGGCCACCGCCATGCCCTGGGTCAGGGGCACGGTGCGCAAGGCTTTGAGGGTCATCCCCGGCTTCCAGGCGCTCGATCCGGCCCAGGTTCCGTCGGGCAGGCGGATGCCCGCGATGGGTCCCGGCGGGACGGGGCCTTCGGCGGCGAGGGGCAGCCGCACCGCGATCTGGCCGTTGTCCATCTCCAGGAAGTTCCGCCGGCTGGCCATGAGCACTTTGGGCTGGGCGGCGGGCGCGCGACCCGCCCCCCAGGTGTAGGCGATCTGCGGGAACTCGGCGTCGCGGGTGGCGGCGGGGAGGGAGACCGACACCCAGGCATGCTCGTGCCCGTCCGGGAGCCGCTCGCGGTCGTAGGGCACGGGCTGCCCGTCGGCCAGAAGAGGGGTACCGGGCGGCGCGGTGACCGGGATCCGGGTGGTGAGCATCACCGCCGCGTCCTCCACCGCCCGGCCCAGGGGGTTGAGCACCACCTCCTGGGCGGCGGCCAGGGTGGCAGCCGAGATCAGTCCACAGGCAACAAGTCGAGCGCGCATCCGGTCCTCCGCGAAAGGTTGAGCGCTTACGCTACGCCCTTCGCGGAGGCCGGGCCAGAAGTTTCCCGACCAACGCCTCCCTTGCGGGACCGAATCCTATTGCGCGCGGTGCGGCAATCCACGCCGTTCGGCTACTGGCCCTGGTCGTCGAGCGCCTTCTGGATGGCGTTGCGGATGACGGTGGCGAGATCGATCTGCTGCGGGCCTTCGGGGACGCCCGCGTCATCGGCCAGGCGGGCCATGGCGGCCACGACCTCGGCGATCGTCTCCGGCGAGGCGTCTCGGCGGAACACCGTCCCGTTGTCCGTCTGATCCAGCACCGGATTCAGCGTCGCCATGGCCTCGTTCGGGTCGATGCGGCCCTCGGCCAGGCCCCACTGGAGCCGCGACGACGCGGTCCGGGCCGCCTGCATGTCCTCCTGGGGAAGACCGGCGGGAGCCAGCACCTGGAGGTCGAACCCCGTGGCCAGCATGGCGGCGGCCACCGGGCCTTCCATCAGGCGCTGGACAACCACCATCGCCTGCTCGGCGTCCAATTCGCCGGTCCGGATCTTGTTGGTGAGCACCTTGATCTCGGCGATCACCGCCTGCTGCTGAGCCGGAGGCAGGTCGGACTGGGCCACGCCCGCCTCGATCACCTTCTCGACCCCCCACACCGCGATGTTCTTCGCGTTGCGGACCACCAGCCAGCCGCTGATTCCGACCAGCAGAACCACCACCAGACATCCCACGCCGCCGCTGACCAGACATCCCTTCTTGCTCATGGAGAGGCCTCCTTTGGGGTTGAGGACGGGGACTATCGCAGATCCAGGCCAGGAGGGCACGCCCGAAAACGCCCCCCCCCCGGAAGCCAAAAGACCTGTCCCCAGGCGAGAAGACCTGTCCCTAGCCGGCTAAGGGCCTGTCCCCAGCGGTGGGGTAGCCAGAAGACCTGTCCCCAGTGGCGGGTGGACAGGCGGGCGGAGGGACGGCATGGTGGGGGCATGCGACGGGCGATTCTGGCGATGTGGCTGGCCCTGGGGGCTTTGGGATGGGGACAGGCCCCGTCGCAGGTGGCGCTGATTTTGCCCTCCCACGACCCCGAAGCCATGGCCCTCGGCCATCTCTGGGCGCACCTGCGCGACCTGACCCCGGAGCAGATCGTCTATGTGCGACTCCACCCGGAGGTCCAGGGCAGGGTCCGGATGTCGGCCCAGCAGTTCACGGATACGATCTGGGATCCCGTCCAAGAGGCCCTCGACGCCCGGGGACTGGACGGCATCCTGGCCTGGGTCTACGGGCCGGGCATCCCCACCCGGGTGGACGGGGAGGGTCTGTCCCTATCGCTCACCGGCATCACCTGGGCCCGCAACCGGATTCCCGCCGCCCATGCCGTGCAACGAGGGACCTGGCGCTCGCCCCTGTTCTCGGCCCCCCAGCCGGGACGCCCGGCCCCGGCGCTGCGCGGCCTCGACCGGGCGGCGGAGGAGCTGGGCGACGCCTACCCGCTCCCCTCGATGGTCCTGGGCGTGACCGGTCGGCGCGGCAACACGCCGGCGGAGATCGCCGATGCCCTCCGGCGGGGCCGCGCCTCCGACGCCACCCGGCCCGAAGGCGCCTACTGGTTCGTCTCCACGGACAACGTCCGCACCCGGACGCGGGCCGGGCAGGTCGGCCCCGCCGCCGAAGCCCTGCGGGCCATGGGGGCCGAGGTGGTCGAGGCCGACCGGTTCCCCCGGCGCCAGGAGCGTCTGCTCGGGGTGATGACCGGCGCGGCCATCGTGAATCCGGGGCAGGAGAACCACTATGTACCCGGGGCCATCGGCGACCACCTGACCAGCTTCGCAGGGGCGTTCGACGCGGGCGGCCAGACGCCGCTCACCGAATGGATCCGAGCCGGCGCGACCGCGTCATCGGGCACGGTGGTCGAGCCCCTGGCCCTCTGGACCAAATTTCCCCACGCCTGGGTGTTCGTGGCCCAGCGGCAGGGGGCCACCATGCTGGAGTCCTTCGCGGCCACCGTGGCCTGCCCGCTTCAGCTCCTGCTGGTGGGCGATCCCCTGGCCCGGCCCTGGGGGTCGCCTCTCGCGGCCCGGATCGAAGGCGGGCCCGAGGCCTGGCGGTTCGTGGTGGAGCCCGACCCCGGCGAGGCGTTCGCGCCCCGGGTCCGGGCCTGGGTGGACGGCCGTCCGGTCGAGCCGGGGCGCCTTCCGCCCGACCTGGCCCAAGGCGCCCACGAGCTGCGGGCCGAGGGCGTGCTTCCCGGCCTGCTGCGCCCGACGCTCTCGGCCCAGGCGGAGTGGTTCGTGCCCGGGCCTCGCGCGCCCGACCTGACCGCCACACGCCAGACCGACGGTGACTGGAGGCTCACGGTGCGGCTGGGGGCTCCGCCGAAACGGCTGGTGGCAAGGAACTGGGGGCGGATCGCGGCGGAGGCTTCACCCGGGCGAGGAACCCAGGAGTTCCGGATCGCCCGGGCCGCGGCCGGACTCGGTCCTTGGCGATGGCAGGTCGAAGCCCACTGGCCCGACGGCACGGTGACCCGGTCACTCCCCCGGCGGTTCGAGGACTCCGCAGGATCGTAGCAGGCCGACGAGCGCGTCGAGATGGTCCACCGCCTCGCCGCGGGCCGTGTCCACGCGCAGGTCGGGGCGCTCCGGCGGTTCGTAGGGGGCGCCCAGCCCGGTCAAGTCCCCGATTCGTCCCTTTCGCGCCTTCCCGTAGAGCCCCTTGGGGTCGCGGGCCTCGCACACCGTGATCGGCGTGGCCACATGGACCTCGAGGTAGCGGGAGGGGCCGATGATCTCGCGGGCGGCCTCGCGCATGCGGCGGAGCGGCGCGATGAAGGCTGCCAGCACGATGACCCCGCAGTCCGCGAGCAGCGCGGCGGCATGGGCGACCCGGCGGATATGCTCGGCCCGGTCCTCCGTCGAGAAGCCCAGGCCCCGGCTGAGGCCATGGCGCACGTTGTCGCCGTCGAGGACAAAGGCCAGGTTCCCCTGGGCCACCAGACAGTGCTCGAGAGCCCCGGCCAGGGTCGACTTCCCGGATCCGCTGAGCCCGGTGAACCAGATCACGCAGCCGCGCTGGCCGAGCAGGCGTTCCCGGTGGGCCGGGGTCACCGCGTACCGGTGCCACACCACCGGTCCCGGGTCGGCGGAGACGGGCGCGGATTTCACTGGAAGAACTGGCGGATGGCTTCCGCCACGAAGTCGATCTGGGCGGGGCTGAGTTCGGGGTAGATGGGCAGGGCCAGCACCTCGGTGGCGGCCCGCTCGGACTCGGGCAGGCTGCCCGGGGCGTAATCCAGATCCCGGAAGCAGGTCTGGAGGTGCAGGGGCACCGGGTAGTAGACCTCGGTTCCGATCTGGCGGGCGGCGAGATGGTCGCGCAGGGCGGCGCGTTCCTTCACCCGGACGACGTACTGGTGGACGACGTGCTCGAATCCCTCGGGGGGGCCGTCGCCGGGTCCGGGATCGATCCGGGGAAGCCGGAGGTGCTCGGGGTCGAGCCCGGCCTCCTGGAACCGCTGCTGGTACTGCCGGGCGTTGGCCTGGCGGCGGCGGGTCCACTCGGGCAGGTGGCGGAGTTTGATCC
Source organism: PVC group bacterium (assembly GCA_003566475.1). Lineage (GTDB taxonomy): Bacteria > Verrucomicrobiota > Kiritimatiellia > SS1-B-03-39 > PXDE01 > PXDE01. The sequence continues at coordinate 5,063 of PXDE01000026.1, forward strand.
GCAGCACGGCGGCCTGGATCTCGTCGAGGCGGAAGTTCCCGCCGATCTCGTCGTAGACGTACTTGGGCTCCATGCCGTGGTTGCGGATACGGCGGAGGCGGGCGGCGGTGGATTCGCTGCCCGTGAGCACCATGCCTCCGTCGCCGGCCCCGCCCAGGTTCTTGGTGGGGAAGAAGGACAGGCATCCGCAGTCGCCGGCCGCGCCCATGGCCACGCCGTCGCGGCGGGCCCCCACGGCCTGGGCGGCGTCCTCGACCACGGCCAGGCCGTGGCGCCGGGCGATGGTCTGAATGGCCTCCATGTCGCAGGGCCGGCCATAGAGGTGCACGGGCAGGATGGCCCGGGTGCGGGGGGTCACGGCGGCCGCGACCTGCTCGGGGTCGAGGTTGCAGGTGTCGGGCTCGATGTCCACGAACACCGGGGTGGCCCCCAGCCGGACCACCGACCCGGCGGTGGAGAAGAAGGTGAATGGGGAGGTGATGACCTCGTCCCCCCGGCCGATGTCCAGAGCCATGAGGGCGGCGAGCAGGGCGTCCGATCCCGAGGACATGCCCACGGCGTGGCCAGCCCCGAGGAACTCGGCCATCTCCCGTTCCAGAGCCTCGCCGTGGGGGCCCAGCACGAACCGCTGGCTTTCGAAAATCTCCGCGAGGGCGGATTCCACCTCGGAGCGGATGGTGGCGTACTGAGCACGGAGGTCCAGAAGGGGCACGTTCATGGGCGCCTACCTTCCCCCGCCCCCGCCGGGCGCGTCAACGGGAATCGGATCAGTAGTAGTCGTGGTTCACCGCGTGCACCGAGGTGTAGACGTTGGTGCCCAGCTCCACGAAGGAGGAATGTCCGTCCAGAAACCCCATCACGCTGGCCCGCATGCCGGTGGTGTGCCAGCGGTACTCCCCGGATACCGGGCTGGAGGTCTGGGTGACCGCCGGCTCGTAGAGGATGACCTTCTTGGAGGGGTAGCTGAAAAAGGTGAGCTTCCGGCCGCTCACCTCCTGGATGCCGTGGGCGGTCGTGGTGGGGTAGATGTAGCTGCTGCCGTGCTGCTCGAAGGCGAACCGGTCGCCCGGGCAGCGGTAGACATTGGGGTTCCTCACCGTGTCGGCCATGGCGTCCGGGAGGCCCCAGGGCCCGGCGGCATCGGGGAGAAACAGGTTGTTGTTCTGGGCGTGGTCGTAGATCAGGGCGGCGATCTGCTTGGTCTGCTGGAGGCAGAAGGCCCGTCGGCTCTGGCGGAGCGCCACGCCCACCGCCGGGAAGAGCAGAGCGGCCAGGATGAGGATGATGGCGATCACCACCAGCAGCTCGATCAGGGTGAACCCTCGGCGGGATGGGGCGCGGAACGTGGTCATGGCGGAATCCTTGGCGGGAATCTCTCGGGGGATAGCGTTTCTATTACAGCCTACTACTACCCCATTTTGCCCGATGGGGAAAGTGGACGCGCGCATTTCCGTGTCGTTGCCGGTGGGGGCCGGGGTCTGGTAGGCTGCTCCGATGGCCGCCAAGACCTCCTATACCTTCAAACCCACCCCGGAGCAGCAGGAGCGCATCGTCGCCCACCTGTCCCGGGGCAACTACCGGCAGGTGGACGTCCCCTACACGCGGATCGCCGCCGACGGGGACCGCTGCCGGATCGCCCTCTACACCAGCGGCAAGCTGGTGGTCCAGGGCCAGGGGGCCGAGCATTGGGTCACCTTCACCCTGGAGCCGGATCTGCTCGGGGAGGTGGTCACCGGCTACGACGAGGTGCTCAACCCCGAGGCCTTCGAGCCCCATTTCGGAATCGACGAGAGCGGCAAGGGCGACTTCTTCGGGCCCATGGTCATCGCCGGGGTGTACACCGACGCCGACGCCGCCCGGGCCCTCAACGACGCCGGCATCCGGGACAGCAAGACCGTGTCCTCGGACAAGCGGATCTTCGCTCTGGAAAAGGAGATCCACAAGATCGTGGGGGACCGGAGCACGGTGGTGGCCATCGGCCCCGCCGCCTACAACCGGCTCCACGCCAAGATGGGCTCGGTGAACAAGGTGCTGGCCTGGGGCCACGCCCGGGCCATCGAGAACCTGCTCGAGAAGGTGCCGGACTGCCCCCGGGCCCTGGCCGACCAGTTCGGTCCCGAGCACCAGATCCGCCGGGCGCTGCTTCAGCACGGGCGCAAGATCGAGCTGGCCCAGCGCCACAAGGCGGAGTCCGACCCGGCGGTGGCCGCCGCGTCCATCGTGGCCCGGGCCGCCTTCGTGCGGGCCCTGGTCCGGCTCAGCCGGGAGTGCGGGGTCGACATCCCCAAGGGGGCCTCCGCCCAGGTCCGGGCGGTGGCCGAGAAGGTCGCCCGCGACCGGGGCGCCGAGGGCCTGCGCGAGGTGGTCAAGTGGCACTTCAAGACCACCGGCGAAGTCCTCCGCGCCGCCGGGCTGGGCGGCTGAGGCGGGTTGGTTCACCCGCAGTTTCTCTACCGCGACCTGCGCTGAGACACCATTGCAAGCCATCCTCCACAACCAATTGCTTTCCAAAAGGTTGGCTTACACGTGGCACGGGGGCGCCTGCCCCCGTGCCTTGCCCCCAGAACGAGTCGTCGGCCTTGGAGAATCCCCCTGCCACCCGAGGAATCCCAGAGGCCCGGGGGGAGGCCCCCCCGGGCCACGGGAAGGCCGCATCCCGTATGGCGTATCCCGCATCCCGTATCGCCCCGAGTCTCCCCCCCTGCTCCGGGTGAACCCAACGGTCCTGGGGCGGTCGCTTAACCCTGCATCCTCCGCGCCACGTCGTGGGCGTCGTCAGGTGCGGGGCGGCGGCTACCGGCGCACGGGCTGGGCGGCGGGCGGAGGCGGGGCGTCAGGAGGCCAGACCACCTGGCCGTCACGGTTGACGTAGCCGCGGATCAGGGCCGTGGCGCGGCCATCTCCGGCCTCCCAGGCGACGCGGGCCAGCTCCCCCTCGAAGTCGGCCGCCTCCCGGAACCGGGCGGGGAAGGCCCAGCGGCCCTGGGCGGTGATGTATCCGTAACTCCCCCGCAGTTCGTCGAAGGCCCGGGCCCGCCCCGAGGCGAAATCGCCGGCCACCTCGAACACCGGGGGCACCGCCACCTCGCCACGCCGGTTGATATACCCGTACCGTCGGGGAAACCCGGCCGGAAGCACCCTGGCCAGCCCCTCCCGGAAGGGGGCGGCATCCGCGAACTTCTCCGCGACCACGAGTTCGCCCTCCCGGTCGATGTAGCCCAGTAGCCCCTGATGCGTCGGCCCCCGGGAGGCCGGGGCCCGTCCGTCGGCGAACTCGCCGATGACGGCGAAGCCAGAACCGATGCGCACCCGGCCGGCACGGTCGATCACCAGCGGTTCGAACGCGCGCCTCTGCACGGTGGCCAGGCCCTCGGAAAAGTCCGTGGCGGTGAGGTAGGCGGGCCGTACCGCCCATGCTCCTTCCTTGTCCTTGAACCCCACCCGCTCCTCCCCGGTGAACCGTCCCGGCGCCCGGACCCGGAGCAACCCCTCGCGGAACACGCTCTCCGGCCGGGCCCCCTGAGGCAACGACCACACGACGCGGCCGGCCGCATCCACCACCTCCCAGACCGGAACGTCTCCGGCGTCGGCCAGCACCACCGCCAGCCCCTCCGAGAACCGGGACGGCCCGGCGAAACGGGGCTGAACCACCCATGCCCCCTCGTCATTGACGAACCCCCACCGTTCGCCCTGACGCACGGCGGCCAGGCCATGGTGGAAGGCACGGACCTCGTCGAAGCGGGGGGAGATCACCCCCTCTCCCTGCCGGTCGATGTAGCCGCCCAGCCCACCGGCCTCGATGGGGTACAGCCGTCCCGGATCCTGCCCCGCCGCCGGTCGCGCAACCAGGATTCCCAGGACGGCCAGCCGCCCGAATCCGGTCAGGCCTGGGGACGCCACGTCTGCACCTCCGCAGTTTCCGTCAGGCCGTCGTAGCCCGTGTTGGCTTCCGTCATGCCGTCGGTGGTGGCGGTGGAAGCAAGATTCATGCGCCCACCGTGCCACCGCGCTTCCGAGTTGGCCAGCGGGAATCGGCGTGCGCATCCCCCGTGCGGCGCTTTCCGTTGGGTGGGTCGAGGACGGACCGGCGATGGGGTCAGGCCTTTACCCTTGCCATCCGACACGATCTACTTCGCTCTAGCGCGTAATGGGGCTGGATGGAAAGGGTAAAGGCCTG
>PXDE01000153.1 GCA_003566475.1 PVC group bacterium
CCCCCGCAATCAGTGGACCATCGACTTCGGCCTCGGCCGCAGCGAAATGGAGGCGGCGCTCTACGAGGCACCGTTCGCCCATGTGGCTGAGCACGTGAAGCCCGCCCGGGCAAACAACAAGCGAGAGGCGTACCGCACGAATTGGTGGCTATATGCCGAGGCGAGGGAAGGGATGCGTGCAGCATTTGCACCCCTCGATCGCTACCTTGGAACATGCCGGGTGGCAAAGCACCGCCTTTTCGTATGGATGAGTAGCGAGTCGCTGCCCGACAGTCAGGTTATCTGTTTTGCGCGAACCGATGACTACTTCCTAGGTGTCCTTCAATCCCGTTTCCACGAGATCTGGTCATTGAAGCTTGGCACCCGCCTCGAGACCCGCCCGCGCTACACCCCGACCTCCTGTTTCGAGACCTTCCCCTTGCCCGAACCCACGGCAGCGCAGCAACAGGCCATCTCATCGGCGGCGGCGGAGCTGGACCGGCTGCGGCGGAATTGGCTCAACCCCCAGGAGTGGGTACGCGAAGACATCCTCGAGTTCCCCGGCACCGTGGGCGGCCCGTGGGACCGCTTCATCGACCCGGCCACTGTCGCGGCAAAGGGCGATTTCAACCTCGGCACCGTCCGCTACCCCCGCCTCGTGCCCCGCGACGACGCCAGCGCGGCCAAACTCGCCAAGCGAACCCTCACCGCCCTCTACAACCACAGCCCCGCCTGGCTCACCCACGCCCGCACCACCCTTGATTCGGCAGTAGCGGAGGCCTATGGGTGGGCTCCGGATCTGGCGGATGATGCGGTGCTGAGCAGGCTGATGGAGAGGAATGTACACAACCAATGAGCAAAGGGCATCCCCTACCGGATTAGAACACAACATGACTCGACGCACGCTCATAGCCTTTCTTGAACAAAAAGCCTTCCGATTCCGAGTAAAGACATCCGAGCGCAACCTCCTCGGCCCTCGTTCAGCTCGCAAAATCAATCGCGTGTACCTATCTGGATGCGCAGAACTCGAACGACGGACAATACGCCTTATCTCCTCCATACCTGCCAACATGAGCCCCTTCAAGAAAATAGCAATTACTTTCTTGGCAGAGCGCATTGACCACGGATCGCTCCATGCATTGATGCTTCATAAAAATTATCCAGCAGACTCACACGGGGACATTGCAGCAATTGTACGGGGAAACTTCGAATCTGCTGTAAACGCCCTATTTGTGTTGAATTCAAAAGAAGACGGTGCGGCAGCGTCATTCTGGCGACATGGATGTGTTGAGGAGCGACGCTTTAACGATGAACTACGGAAATGGGTGAAGTCGGACGATGAAGAAATTCGGCGAATGGCGACTTCCGAGTTTTTGCCTGAGTTTCCCACAATCCAGGAACTTGAGGCCCAAATGCACGAGGGATGGGGGCTTAGCTTCCGTCAAATTCCACGCTGGCCGCGCCTTCAGGAAAGAGCAAAGAGCATCGGCCCTATTTGGTCCTATCTCTATGATGCACGCTACAGGGCGCTCTCGACATGGCATCACGGGGATTTGACTCGAATGTTTGTTTCGCCGAGTTTTCGGATGCTTCTGCCAGGGGAGTGGGATCGGAACTACTATGAGTCAACCATTCTTGCATCCTGGACGTTTGACGTATATTGGTTCTTTGCCCGGGCTTTTGCAAAGGCTTTGTCAATGTCTTCGGAAGAGGACGAAATCGCCCGACTCGGCCCCAATGTTCGGCGCATGGCGTTTTCCCACTACCAGGATCATGCGAAAAGGTTCTCGAACAGGGAAGTGTTTCAAAGGTGTCAATCATCTTCATAAGCGGCAGCCTCATTCGCGAGCATGAAAATGGATTGCTTCGCCTTGAATCTTGAAGCACATCAACAAGTTGTCGAGCAGGAAGGAGGGTCATAGCTTGCCACCCCTCAGCAATGCCGGACAACCAACCTAGGGGATGGGACCGATAGCCTCTGTCATCAGGCATTTGACGTTTTGTCGAAGAGACCTTCACGATCCGCGCATAGCCTGAAGATCTCGACGATATCGAAGATGGTGATAAGATAGGCTCCATTCTTTCGCTCGAAATCAGAGGTGATCAGGAACCCAACCAGAATTCCATCCGAGCCGAAGGGAACAAGGCGCCAGCTATGAATGAAAAGGTTGCAGACCCCTCGCATTCCGAACGTTTTGGTTCTCTGCTCCTGCGTAGATTCATTGGGTCGATCTGTATTAGGAGCACGGAACAGCACAAGATCATACGTACGGCAAAGTGCCTACTCGTTCACCTCGTTCGCTTCTATTAGCTTCCGGACAGAAAAGAACCCGAAGAAGATCTCCTTCTCCAACCTGAAGATCGAACGATCCGACCATCTCTTCTGAGCCATTCGCCCGAGCAGGGACCTGGCCGTCTTCACAAGGTCCTGCTTCCAGAGTTCGGTTTGTGAAATCACACGTTTTCCAGGTAATTTGAGGATCTGCTAGGGGGCGGGCACTTCGTTTCAGTCTTCAACACCTTCTTACCTGATACCCAGGAGAGCGCAATAGCTTGGAGATTATGATGAACATCCGGCCAGAAGCACGGTGAGGATCCCGGATCCAACGATCCACGGAAGGAGTATCAACATGCATCCAGAACCGCTCCTTCCCTCCACCAGACTTACGGGTCCCCTTTTTGCCCATGCGGCGTCACGCAGTCCGCAGGAATGCTCCCTCGCCAATTCGTAAATGGCAGGAAGGTCTGTGTCTGCGGAAAGTAAACCAAAGTTGGAAATCATTCGGAGAAAATCCGGGAACCGCTTCCGGTCCATGAACACCAGTGTTGGCACAAGGATCTGGCCCCCGTGTCTGATCACAGGGTCGGGCATCACGGCGTCGAGCATCTGAACATAGATCTCCTGAAGGGGGCGGGGCTCGATGCCACTGGCCTCGCAGGCGAAGCGGACCATTGGGTCAGAATAGCAGAAATGAGCGATCCGCAAGGCAAGCTGGTCGATTTCCGGGTCAAATGGATTGGCGGACCGCCGTAAGGCCTCGATGATACTCTTGTCGAGCAGGCTGACCTTGAGCATTGTCGTCATCGTCGGATTAACCCCTTCCTGCCTTTGGGCAGAGCTGGCGGGCCTGCCTCTACTCCTCCATCAGCCGGGCCCGTTCGTGCTCGGCCAGGAGGGATTCCCTCTGGGTTTCGGTGATCCAGCCCCGGTTTTGGAGGTGGGCCAGGGCGGCGCTTGGGCTCACCTGCATGACCTCGCACAGGCGATAGACATCGGCCCGGGTGACGGAGTCGAACTGGAGGCCCAAACGTCCGGCCACCCTGTCGATGAGGGCGTCGGGCATCAGGACCGCGGCCGCGAAAGCGTTGGCGCGCCGTTCGAGGTCGGCAGGGGCCCAGGGACCGGAGGCAATCTGAAGGCCGATGGCTTGGTCCCGGTCGAAGAGCAGGTGGCAGAGCTCGTGGGCCAGGGTGAACCGCCGTCCCGAGGCGTAGGCGTTGCGGGGGTGGGCGAGGTTGACGGCGACCCGAGGAGGGGCGGGGCCACGGGCGATGGAAACCCCGCCGATCTCCCGGTTGACCAACCGGATGTCCCGAACCACGACTCCAAACCGGACGAGATCCGCCTCTACATCCACAAAGCCCGCTTCCGGAGCCCAGCCAATGGCCTCCATCCATTCGGATGCAAGCTGGTATCCCTCGTCCCAGGGCGGCAGGCTCCGGTTCAGGGGCGCCGGCCGCACGAAGTCGGCAAGTCCGTCCGATCCCTCCTCCCCGGCCTGGTCGATCATAAGGCTGGCGAGGTCGAGAGCGTCCTGCTCGTTCAGGTCGGGGGCCACGGACGCGAACATAAGGGCGCCGGCACATTCCCCGCCGACGTACAGGTCCGGGCCGGACACGGGATGGAACAGACTCCGGACAAGGTCCGCCTGGCCAGGCAACCTGGCCTGAAGCCGTTCGACCAGATCCTCCCACCTCCGCTGCCAGTCCTCCGGAGAAGAGCCCAGGCCCGCCAGGATCCCGACACGACGGGGCCGCCGGTCGGGGATCCGAAGGCCGCCGATGGATCGGGCCAGGGCATCGAGCCGGACCGACCCGGGCAAGGCCCGCCGCATGGCCGCGACCGAATCTTCGAGCAGGCTGCCGAGGGGATGCGCGACGTCGTCCAACGGAAGGGCCAGGCCACCTGACCCATTGGAGAACTGGAATCCGGCAGGCGCTCCGGCCGGAACGAGATCCGTCCACGAGACCTCCGCCAATGACCCAAAACGTCGGATCCATACATCCGGAAACAGCCCCCCATGGCGGTGGAACATAAGGGAATGCCGCCGTGCCCAGGCATCGGTTCGTCCAGCCGCCTCGTCATCCCAGGCTCCCCGCCGCTCGAATCGGGCCGGTGCGTTGAGCCGCAGCATGGCCGGTCCCGCCCATCCTCCAGGGTCCGCCGCAGGCAATTTCTGCTCGTGGAAAATCGCGTCCCAATCGCGGGCCAGCCATTCCAGGACCGGAAGGAGAGACCACGTCACCTCCGCGAAGGGCACTCCATCCACATGGTGCTGGCATAGATTCCGGCCGCCCGCCCAGATCTGGAGCCGCCCCCAGGAAAGCAGATCCTCCGCATCCAGCCCGGAGCCTTCCGGATCCCGGCAGAACTCGATCCTCACGGCGAATCGGTCGGGATCCCCTTTGCGAAGCCCGTAATCCAGGTTCTGGTCGCTATGGCTCATCATAGTGCCTCGTCCAGTGCTTCCGCTGGTCGCTCCGCCTAACCGTTCCTGAGGCCACGAATTCCCGCCTGACCGGTTCCGGAACTTCCACCCAGCCGACAGGGTATCCATGCCAGACCCCGCCCGAGCATTGCCCGACGAAGGATTTCCCCTGATACGCGGCGAAACGCCGGTTGTCGAACTCTATACTCTGGTCCAGCAGCTCACCGACCTTTAGGACGTCGATCTCCGACGGACACAGCGAACCCTTCCGCCCGGGCTGCCACGGTTGGCTGTGTTTCTCGGTAGAGCGGTACCGGAGTCTTTGCTTCGTGGTGATTTCTTGATCAGCCATACGTCACCTGGACAGCGCGGTGGCGGTCCGCACGGACTTTCAGGTCGGCTAGAATCGCCTTGGCATCGAAGTTGAATTCGCGGGCATAGGCCTGCCGGTGCCTTCGCACTTCCTCGACGATGGGGTCGTCCTTCATGGTTTGGAGCATACCCAGGTGGTCGTTCGGCGGCAATCCAGACGCAGGGGGCGGGCATGGGTACCAGGGCCACCGCCCTCCAAATGCTTGGCGCATTCGGCCACGTCGCGGGAGGCCACCCGTAGCCCCGGCCGCCAAGGACGGGGAGGCGCATGGGCCGAGCATGCCCCGCGCCCGGGAAGGGCTTCGCTCTCATCCTTTTCGGTTCCGCCTCATGCCCGCGAGCGTCCAAATGCTTGGCGCATTCGGCTACTGGTTCCTCCCCTCCCCCCTGTCCCCTTTCGTGCCCATTCGTGCCTTTCGTGGTTCCTCCCCTCCCCTTCCCCCATCCGTGTGCGTCCGTGCGTGCCGGGCCGAATCGTCATCGCGAAGGCCGGTCCATCCGCGGTTCCTCCCCTCCCTGTCCCCTTTCGTGCCCATCCCCTCCCCCGGAGGGGTGGCCGCAAGCCGGGGTGGGTTTCGTGCCTTTCGTGGTTCCTTTCCTCTCTTCCCCTCCCCACTCCCAATTCGTGTCCATTCGTGTTCATTCGTGGTTCCCTTCCCCGCGCGGTTGCAATCTCGGCCGGTTCGGGGGAATCTAGCGGCTTCCCGTGCCCACGACCTCCCCCTTCTCTCCCCCTACCGGATTCGATCCCAAGCTGTCGCCGCTGGACCGCGACCGCGCTCTGATCCGGGGCTTTCTGGATCAGCCGGACCGGCTGCCGGATGAGGTGCGGCGGCTGGCGGAGGCGGAGTGGGACGGGGATCCCGTCCAGCTCTATGCCCTGGCCGATCTCACGGCCGAACTCACGTTCACCTCGAGCTGGATCCTTCTGGGCCCCCGCCGGGTGGCCGTGGCCACCCCCGATCCCGAAGCGCCTCAGGGCTGGCGGATCGAGTCCTTCGACCGCGAGACCATCGGCGAGGTGACGGAGTCGCGGGGGCTCAGCGCCAATGTGCTCCGGATCCGCCGGACCGACGACGGGGACACCCTGGCCACCGTGCGCTACACCAGCCGCCAGCGCCCGGCCATGGGCAATCTGATCTACCTGCTCCAGGAGCGGACGGCGCTTCCCTCCACGGCCGAGGGCGCCGACGAGACCTACGCCGCCGCCATGACCTCGGAGATCAAGGACGCGCAGGCTACGGTGGCCGGGCACCAGATGGCCGTGGTGTGGCGGCTGATCGGCTACCTGAAGCCCTACCGGGCCAAGGTGGCGCTGGGCATCGTGGCCGGGTTGCTGATGACCCTCGTGAGCCTGGCCCCGCCCTGGCTTACCGGCGCCCTCATCGACAAGGTGCTGCGTCCCTTCGAGGCAGGGACGCTAGCCCACCGCGAGGCCTGGCGGATGTCGGCCTGGATTCTGGCCGGGGTGCTGGGCGCCTACGCTCTGCGCACGGTGCTGGCCTGGATTCGGATGCGGATCATGGCCTTCATCGGCGAATGGGTGGCCCGCGATCTCCGCAACGATCTCTACGAGCACTTGCAGCGGCTCAGCATCAGCTTCTTCTCCAAGCGCCAGACGGGAAGCATCATCACCCGGGTCAGCTCGGACACCGACCGCCTCTGGGATTTCGTGGCCTTCGGCATGGTCGAGGTGTCCCTCTCGGCCTTCATGGTGGTGGGCCTGGGGGCGATTCTGCTCTGGATGGACTGGCGGCTGGGGCTGCTGGTGATCGTCCCCGTGCCGTTCCTGCTCTGGTACATCCGGCGCTGCGGACGGATCATCCACGGCATCTTCCTCCGCGGGTGGCGCAAGTGGGCGGATCTCACCGGGGTGCTCGCCGACACCATCCCCGGCATCCGGGTGGTGAAGGCTTTCCACCAGGAGGACCACGAGAAAGCCCGGTTCAAGGAGCGCAACCGCATCGTGGTGGACGAGTTCAACCGGGTGCACGGGGCCTGGACGAACTTCCAGCCCATCCAGCTCCTGCTGATGCACCTCGTCGCGGTCGCGGTGTGGACGGCGGCGGTGTGGCGGATGCTGGGCGGCATGGAGGGCGCCGCCCCCACCCTCACCACCGGCGAGTTCGTGGCCTTCCTGCTCTACCTCGGGATGTTCTTCATGCCCATCGAGGTGTTCTCCCGCATGACCTGGATGCTGAACCGCTCCGTGAGCTCGGCCCACCGGGTGTTCGAGATCCTCGACACCGAACCGGCCTCACGGATTCCCGCCCGCGGCATCCGGCTGGAACCGGTGAAGGGACGGGTGGCGTTCGAGAACGTGCGCTTCACCTACGACGGCGTGCGTCCGGTGCTCAAGGGCATCTCCTTCGTGGCCGAGCCGGGGCAGATGATTGGTCTGGTCGGACCCTCGGGCAGCGGCAAGACCACCCTGATGAACCTCATCGCCCGGTTCTACGACCCCACCGACGGAAGCATCACCATCGATGGCACCCCCCTGGCCGACCTGGACGTAGGCCATTACCGGCGCCAGCTTGGCATGGTGATGCAGGATCCGTTCCTGTTCCACGGGACCATCCTCGACAACCTCCGCTACGGGCTGCCCGAGGCCACCCCGGGCCAGATCATCGAGGCGGCCCGGGCGGCCTCCGCCCACGATTTCATCTGCCGCCTCCCCCATGCCTACGAGACCATCGTGGGCGAGCGGGGGCATACCCTGTCCGGCGGCGAGCGCCAGCGCATCGCCATCGCCCGGGCCATCCTGCACGATCCCCGCATCCTGCTGCTCGACGAGGCCACCTCCAGCGTCGACACCGAGACCGAGCGCAGCATTCAGAACGCTCTGGCCCGGCTGGTCCAGGGGCGCACCACCATCGCCATCGCCCACCGTCTGTCCACGGTGACCCGGGCCGACCTCATCCTCGTCCTCAAGGAGGGCCGGATCGTGGAGACCGGCCGCCACGACGACCTCATGGCCATCGAGGACGGGGTGTACCGCAATCTCTACCGGATGCAGAGCGAACTGCACCAGATGTACGCGGTATGACCTCCCCCACCCCGCATCTCCGGCGCAGCGCCGACGGCCAGCTTTTCGTCGAGACCCCGGAAGCCGAGATCCCGGTGTCCGTGCGGCCGTGCTTTCCCTGGACCGATCCCCAGCGCCATGTCTCGCTCCGCGACGCCGAAGGCGTGGAAGTGGCCCTGGTCGAGGATCCGGCCGCACTGGCCCCCGAGTCCGCCGCCGCCCTGCGGACCGCCCTCGCCGAGGCGGGATTTCTGCTGGAGATCACCCGGATCGAATCGGTCGAGAAGCGGTTCGAGCTGCGCGACTGGTCGGTGGAGACACGCCAGGGGCCGCGCCGGTTTCAGACCCCGCTCGACTTGCATGTGCATCCCCTGGCCGACGGCGGTCATCTCATCCGTGACATCACCGGCGACCTCTATCTCCTGCGCCCGGCCGACCGCTACGACCCCCGCACCCGGAAGCTCCTCTGGACCTTCGTGGAATAGCTCCGCCGACTGGCATGTCCGGCGGGCTGATGTAGGTTGAGGGCATGGAGCATCTGCCCGGCGCACCGCCCATCGAGGAGCTGTTCCCCGCCACCTGCCACTTCAGGGTCATCGGGGAGAACCGCCACGCGCTGTTCATGCGGCTGGAGCAGGCCCTGGCCGCGCTGGGGTTCGGCGATGTGCTCGAGGTCGGCCAGGTCAGTTCGGGCGGACGCTACCGCTCCTTCGGCGCCTCCATCCACGTCGACAACCGCGCCCAGATGCGCCGCATCGACGGCGCCCTCCGCGAGGTGCGCGGGGTGCGGATGGTGCTGTAGGCTGGATCCGTAGGTCATCGCTCCGCCATGCTATTCCGGTGCCCACCCATAGGGAGACCTCTGTGCCAGTGGTGGTTCCTGAGTTTGACAGAACGGGCTCGCCGCGCCCCGTTCGGCGTCAAGGAGTACGCCGGTTCGGGTGTGAAGTCGAGCGCCCTCAATTTGCAGGTATGTTGCCCGGCGCTTCGTCAATCGTACCTGCTCTGAGACACCGCCACAGATGTCGCTCTCCGCCAGTCTCGCGCCGCAGTCTCCCCCCATGTGGCGGCCGTTCGACCGAGTCTTCGAGGAAGAACGGCTCCGGGCGGGGGACGAGGGAGA
>PXDE01000278.1 GCA_003566475.1 PVC group bacterium
GGGGCCCAGGCCTCGAGGACCAACCCGTGCCGACGGCAGGCGACCTGAAGTTCCGGGAGCTGGAGCCGGGGGTGGAATTCGACCTGGTTCACCGTCGGCGGCACCGACGCGACCGCGAGCAGGTCCTCCAGGTGGTGGACCATGAAGTTGCTCAGCCCGATAGCCCGCACGCGACCGTCCTCGTAGAGCCGCTCCAGGGCCTTCCAGGTGTCCCGGTATTTGCCTTTGACCGGCCAGTGCACCAGGTACAGATCGAGCACGTCGAACCCCAGGCGGTCCATGGTGTCGTCGAAGGCGCGGAGGGTGGCGTCGTACCCCTGGTCGTCATTCCAGACCTTGGAGGTGATGAAGATCTCGTCGCGGGGCACGCTGCAGTCCCGCACCGCCCGGCCCACGCTCTCCTCGTTCTCGTAGATCCGCGCGGTGTCGATGTGGCGGTATCCGGCCTCCACCGCCCAGCGGATGGCCTGCTCGGTCTCCTCGCCCGCCTCGGCCTTGAACACCCCCAGCCCCAACCAGGGCAGATGGACTCCATTGCTGAGGACGGCGGCATCGGCGGGAGAGGTCAGAGGCATGGGCGAGTGTCCGGTTGAGGTGGCTGAGGTCAGGATAGGGGATGTTCGGCGGGGTGGCAACGAGAGGGTGCGGGATGCGGGGTGTGGGATGTGGGGTGTGGGATGTGGGGTGCATGCAAGTACCTCGCTGTCTGCGACAGCGAGGCCGCATGTGCGGTGCCTGGCTCGAGGAAGGCTCGACCATGGCTTCTCTTCCGCCCAGGCAGGCTCGTTCCTTGCGCGGTCCGTCCCGCAGGGCGGGAACAGCGGACTACTGGGTACGCGCCTAGTCGATCATATGTTTGTGCGGACCATAAACTTGCCGGCGGAATCGAGGGAGCGTGTCTCAGAGCAGCGCGGCCCCTGGTCCGGTGGGCGCAGCCGGATGAAGATGAAGGGTGAGACAGCACGCTGGAGGAAACGGCTGGAAGCCGTTTCTACGGGTGGCGCGTGCCCGGGCACCGTAGCTGCGGCTTCCAGCCGTGGCGCCCAGCGTGCTGCCCGGGCAAACCGTGGTTCGTGGTGCATGGCCTGCGTCGGTGTCCCCAGGCCGGTGCCATGGTAAGGGTCATGCCTGCGCGTGAAACTGGTTCCAGGCTTCGAGGACGGGGGGAGGGAGAGGTTCCGCGGCCTTGGCGGCTTCCAGGAACCGGGCCAGGTGGTCGGGGTTGGCGGTGCCGCCGATAGTGGTCCGGATGGCGGGAACGCTGGCGGCGAGGCGCAGGGCGAACTCCACCGCGTCGGCGCACCCGGCCTCCCGGGCCCAGCGGTCGGCCTCGGCCCGGGCCTCTGCCGTCCGTTCCTTGGCCGGGCCTCCGGCCAGGGTCCGCAGGGCCAGCACCGGCACCTGCTCCCTCTGGATGCGCGCCCATGCCGCGTCCGTGCAGTCGCGCTGGATGGCGTTCCCATACATCGTGGTTCCCTCCACCAGGTCCGAGGCGGCCCAGGCCTCGAGGGCGGCGTCGGCATTGCCCCGATCCATGAACAGCACGGCGTGACGGATGAGGCCCCGGCGGCGGAGGTCGGCCAGCTCGTCGGCGATGGGGCCTCCGGTGCGGAGCTGGTCCACCAGACAGCCGGGCGCCCGGTCCATGGACACAAGCTGGGCCACGTCGATCCCCTCCACCCCCAGACGACGGCAGGCGTCCTCGGTCTCGAACCGCAGGAGGCGGGCGGAGCCGTCGCGGATCTTGATGATGAGCGGGGGCACCTGAGAGCGGGCCTCGTCGAAGGCCAGGCGGAGGGCCATGAACGCGAACCCCCGGCTGTAGGTGGGGCTGGAATGGATCCACACCCCGGCCTCCA
This sequence comes from PVC group bacterium, assembly GCA_003566475.1. Lineage (GTDB taxonomy): Bacteria > Verrucomicrobiota > Kiritimatiellia > SS1-B-03-39 > PXDE01 > PXDE01. Next base: position 1,860 of record PXDE01000278.1, read on the forward strand.
TGGCCTGGCGGGCCACCGCGATGTCGCGGGAGAGATGGTTCAGGTCGCCGCCCAGGGACATGGAGCCGAAGGTGTAGGGGGAGGGAATGAGGGGCTGAGGGGACGGCATAGAGACTCCTGGGGGTTCGGGTGCGGGATGCCCAGGAGAAGCATCGCGGAAATCGGCGGACCCGCCAAGGCCAGATCTCGCCCTGGATTTGGCGGTGAAGACCCAACGGACCTGTGGTATCTTACTCGTCGCCGACCCACCAGAACCGAGACACCGATGTTGCGTGCATTCCTCAAGTCCAAGATTCACCGGGCCATCATCAGCGAGGCCGATGTGGCCTACGAAGGTAGCATCGAGATCCCGGAGGATCTCATGCGGGCGGCCGATCTCTGGGAGCGGGAGAAGGTGCTGGTGGCGTCCATCACCTCGGGCCAGCGGCTGGAGACCTATGTGCAGGTCGGGCCGGCGGGCACGGGGCGGATCATCATGAACGGCGGGGCGGCCCACCGGATCGGCCGGGGCGAGCGGGTGACCATCATGGCCTTCGCCCTCTCAGAGACGCCGGTGCCGGCCCGGATCGTGCTCTGCGACGACCACAACCGGATCGTGCGCGAAGGCTAGCCGCCGTCGGAGCGGAGCCGGAGCATGGCGTGGGCGGCGGCCATCTTCTCGGCCTCGCGCTTGTTGGGACCCTGGCCGCGTCCCAGCACCTCGTCGCCGCAGCAGGCGTCGATGTGGTAGGTGCGGTGATGGGCGGGGCCGCTGGTCCGGGCCAGACGGTACTCGGGCACGGGACGCCCCTGGCTCTGCAGCCATTCCTGGAGCGTTCCCTTGGGGTTCATCTCCTCGGCCGACCCCGTGCCGGCATAGGGAACGAGCAGGAGGTGGTGGACGATCCGCCTCGCGGCCTTGACGCCCCCGTCGAGGTAGGCGGCCCCCACGATGGCCTCGAGGGCGTCGCCCAGGCTGGCTACGCGGGTGCGCCCCCCGTTGCGCTCCTCGCCCCGGCCCAGATGCAGGTGGTCGCCCAGCCCGATCTCCAGCCCCACCTCGCCCAGCTTGCGGGTGTTGGTGAGCAGGCTGCGCAGGTTGGTGAGCTCGCCCTCGGGCGATTCGGCGTAGATCTCGTAAAGGTGCTCGGCGGCGAGGAAGTCGAGCACGGCGTCGCCGAGGAACTCCAGCCGCTGGTTGTCGTAGCCGATGTCGCCCCGCTCGTGCCGGAAGGACCGGTGGGTGAGGGCCATCTCGAGCAGGCGGGGCCGCCGGAACCGGTAGCCCAGGGCCTTTTCGAGCGCTTTGTGGGGGCGGCGGAGGAGCATCAGGCGCGGGGGTGGAACCGGGCGTGGGCCGCCTTGAGACGGCCCTGGTCCACGTGGGTGTAGATCTGGGTGGTGGCGATGTCGGCGTGGCCCAGCATGTCCTGGATGGCCCGCAGGGGGGCGCCCCGGGCCAGCAGATGGCTGGCGAAGGAATGGCGCAGGGTGTGGGGGGTGACCTCCCCGGGCAGCCCCGCCGTCCGCATGTGACCCTTCACCATCCGCCACAGGCCGGACCTCGAGAACGGCCGGCCGAAGCGGGTGAGAAAGACCTGGGGCGGATCGGGCTCGCGGACCAGCGCGGGGCGGACATGGTCGAGATACCCGCGCAGCCCCTCGGCCAGCGGACGGCCCATGGGCACCACCCGCTCCTTGTCGCCCTTGCCGCGCACCTTGAGGTAGCCCGCGTCAAAATGCAGGTGGTCGAGGCGCAGCCCCGCCACCTCCGAGATCCGCAGGCCGGTCCCGTAGAACGTCTCCAGGATCACCCGGTCCCGGCGGCCGAGCAGGGCGCGCGAGTCCGGGGCGTCGAGCAGGGCGTCGACCTGGGCGGGGGTCAGCACCCCGGGCAGCGTCTTCCAGAGCCGAGGCGAGTCGAGGGTCTCGGTGGGATCGGCGGCCACGATGCCCTCGTCGAGCAGGAACCGGTAGAACATGCGGAGGGCGACCAGGCGGCGCATCACCGTGGCCCCGCTCCGCCCCGCCTCGCGCTGGTCGAGCAGGTATCGGGTCAGATCCTGCCGCTTCACGGCATGAAACGACCGCATGCCCCGTGACTCCAGAGCGGCCAGAAAGGTTCGGATGTCCGACCCGTAGGCCTGCACGGTGTGGGGGCTCAGCCCCCGCTCCAGGCGGAGATGGTCGAGGAACGAATCAGCCAGAGGGGTCATGCGGGACCGGGGCGGCGGGGGCGGGTTCGCCGCAGCGGCAGGCGGCGGGCAGGCGGGCCTTCATGTCCGGGTTCGCGGCCATGGTGGCGGTGTCGAACCCGGACAGGGAGACCTTGTACTCGAGATTCTTCAGGGCCAGCATGGTGGAGTCGTACTCGAAGGTCACCTCGCGCCGCACCGGATCCGTCTCGATGGTCCGGATGCCCGGCACCCCCTTCAGGCGGTCCTGGAGGATCTCCCCGCACAGCGGCTCGACCAGGCAGGGCACGTCGAGCACGGCCGTCCGGATGTCCCGGCGGCCGCATCCCGGGCCGATCAGGAGGGCGCACCCGCACAGAAAAAGCGCCCATCCGCCACCCGGAAGGCGGATGCCGTGTCGTAAAATGCTGGAAATCCGAGAGAAAGGTTTCATTGAAAAAAATCGTAAAACCCCCTTGCGTCCGGCGCAAGGATGGAATAGGCTGTTCTCAGTGAGGGAGCGGAGCACGTGCGTTTCCCCCTGGGGTTCCTCACCCCGACCTCCTTGGCGCACGTCCCGCTCCCTCCATTTTTTTGCCCGCGTCCCGCCTGCGGGCGGAACCTTGCGGCGGAACTGCGTGCGAATGTACCCACCGCCTCCCGTGGCCGCAATCACGCGAACCACATAGGTCCCAGAGGCGCCCGCAAGTAGATCGGCCATTCCTGCGTGCCGGGGCGAAGCGTCTGCGCGAAGCCTGGGCTGACCTTCCGGACAACGAGCCGGGCCCGCAACCGAATCCCCGCCAGATGCTGCCAGGTCCGGGAAGCATGGCCTTTCCCCATCGGACCGCGAAGGTCAGGCAGGAATGCCCGACCTACAGGCGGCCCCTCGCTGGCCTCGCGCACAATCGGCTTCGGACTGGCCCCTTTCCCCTGGCCCGGCCTTGGACGATTTCGTCCAGGCCTTGGACATTCGTCCTGGCCCGCCAAGAGCCCGCAAGGGCCTGTCCCTTGCGGATAAGACCGGTCCCTATGCCTGCTGGGGTCTGTCCCTATCACGGCCAGAGAAGACCTGTCCCTAAACGGCGAGGGGCCTGTCCCCATCCTTGCCCATACTTGGCAAAAGACCTGTCCCTACCGCAGAAGACCCGTCCCTAGCCTTGGCAGGAGGGCCTGTCCCTGCTGGTGAAGACCTGTCCCTATCACGGGCAGATCTGTCCCCAGGCGTGGCGGGGTCTGTCCCCAGCCCGGATGGGAGACCTGTCCCTTGGGCCCGATGGGTTGACATGATGGCATGGGAATGCCATCATGTTGGCATGATTCGGACGCAGATCCAGTTGGACGAGGACGACATGGAGCGGGTGCGGCGGGCGGCGGCACGCCGTGGGTGCAGTGTGGCGAGCTTCGTGCGGGAAAGCGTGAAGTCCAGCCTGGATCAGACGGAGAAGGACGACAGGATCCATCTGGCCAAGGAAGTGGCCGGTCGCTACCGGAGCGGCCTGGGCGACCTGTCGCGGAACCACGACGCCTATCTCGACCATGGCTGGTGATCCTGTCTACCTCGACACCTCGGGGCTGCTGGCCGTGATGGACGCCGACGACGCCTGCCATGCCCAGGCCGCGGCCGCCTGGTCCGACCTTTTGGGTCGGAGAGCGAACTTCGTGATGACGGACTATGTCCGGCTCGAGACCTGGGCGCTGGTGCAGCGCCGACTGGGCATCGAGGCCAGCGAGGATCTTCGCCTCCGGATCCTGCCCCTGTGCGAGGTGGAAGCGGTCGGGGAGGCGGGGTTTGAGGCCCTGGCTCGCCAGGTCGGACTGTTGAAACGGCGCGACGTGAGTCTCGTGGATCTGTCCAGCTTCGAGTGCATGCGCCGTCGGGGCCTTCGCCGGGCGTTCGCCTTTGACCGGCATTTCGGGGGGCAGGGGTTCGTGACGCCGGAGAGCGGGGACTGGGGCTGAACCTGCGGCGTGCTATGGCTCGGTGCCCGGGGCCAAAGGCGGAGCCATGCGGGATGGCGCCGGGTGCCGCCAGCGGCTCGACACCGGCGTTCGGTGTGGCACACTTGAGATGAGTGGCGGGGTCAATCCGTCCCGCCATGCCGCCTTGGAGAACCGCCCTGCTTCGCCAAGGGTACGGAGGACACGCGAATGGACGCGGTTCAACTCTCCTCGGTTCGCCTGATCATCGAAAACACGGAACGCTGGCCCAGATGTGCGCCATGAGATCGAGGACCAGCGATGCGGGCTCCGTCCTGGTATTGATCCGCAGGCTTCGTGTCTACTATGCCTTTATCCTGCCGACGTTGGCACTGGCGCAACTCGTGGCCTGCTGGTGCCGAATCCAGGGGCGTCGATCTGTCCAGCGCCGCAGGTTCACACGAACTGAGTGACCGAATCTCGGATGCATTGGCCTTTGCCGCTCGAGTGGGAAGGCGGATGGTGGTCGGTAGGGGGACTCCGGTTTCAGAAGAGCGTCCGCGGGGACGGGCCGGTCTGGAATGGCGTAGCTCCACATTCCTTGCGGAGTATCCCGGGATGGGGCGGGGACCGGGTGAAGCGGAAGGAATCCGCTTCTACGGGGGCGGCTCGGACTCGTCCCCGATGGCATCCACGGCCTGGGCGGCCGCGGCTACAGGTAGATCCCTCCTCATTCGCGTCCATTCGCGGTTCCTCTGCCTGGAATCTCCGCCACCGCCGCGAGTCCGTCGGCGTTCCCAATGGCGGCCAAAGCCTCGGCGGCTTCGGCTACAGGCAGGCCCCTCCCCTATCCGTGTCCATCCGTGTGCATCCGTGGTTCTCCCTCCGCGAACCTCTGTAACCTCCGTGACCTCTGTGGTTCGCCTGGTAGCACCGGGGCACCGCGCCGGGTCCATTCCCGGTTCGGAGCCCTCCGGTCGATGCCTCGTTCCCGGCGGATTCTACCCCGTCGTGGAAGCCAGCTCTTCCAGTTTGTCGTAAGGATAGATCGAGGAGGTATGGCCGTCGCTCCAGTGGATGGCCACCGCGTAGTTGCCCAGCGGCTTGATGAGCGTGGGGTAGATGTCCTCGGGGACCGAGGCGGGATCCAGCAGGGGAGCGCCGCTCGTCTCATCGACGCACAGGGCGCAGCGGCAGGCCCGCCGCACCTCGGCCGCGTTCAGGCTAACCTCCCGGCCGTCCGGGTATTCGAGGGCGATCCCGCTGGCCGCGTCGAACAGCACCTTGGGCTTCCGCACGCCCCCGTGCACGATCTTGCTGACCTCCCGCACCACCGAGCCGGCCAGCTCCTGGAACCGGGCCGCCACCGCCGAGGCGGGGGCCGCCACCACCAGCGGCACTCCGTGGTCCCCCTGCCACGACAGCTCGGGCACCACCGGGAACTCGAAGGTGTTGGTGTATCCGTACTGGTCGGTCAGCCGCTGCCGCGCCCCCTCGCCGAACAGGCGGTGCCGCTTGCCGCAGCCGTCGCACTCGAACCAGCTCATGTTCTCCACCACCGCCACCACCGGCACCTTCAGCTTGTCGAACATGCGGATGCCCTTGGCCACATCCACGAAGCTGAGCTGCTGCGGGGTGGTCACGATCACCGACGCGGTGAGGGGCACGAGCTGGGTCAGGGTGAGCTGGATGTCGCCGGTGCCCGGCGGGAAGTCGATCACCAGATAGTCCAGCTCGCCCCAGTTCGTTCCGGTGAGAAGCTGGTTGATCACCTGGGTGACCATGGGCCCCCGCATGATGGCCGGCTGGTCGCCCGCCCCGCCCGCCTCCTGGGGGATGAACCCGAACGACATCAGCTTAACCCCCTCGACGGCCAGGGGCACGATGAGCCCGTCCTCCTGGTAGAGCCCGGCCGCCTCGGGAGCCACCATGGTGGGCAGGCTGGGCCCGTAGACGTCGGCGTCGAACAGGCCCACCTTGGCCCCGGAGCGGGCCAGGGTGTAGGCGAGGTTCACCGCCACCGTGGACTTGCCCACCCCGCCCTTGCAGCTCGACACCGCGAGGAGCGGGGCCACCTTGGCCAGCCCGTCGCCCCGGGCCTCCATGGGGTTGGGCCGCTTCTGGGCGGTCATGGTCACATGGACGGCGGTGACCCAGGGCAGGGCCGACACGGCGGCCTCGCAGGCCGCCTTGAACTGGTCCTTCACCGGGCAGGCGGGGGTGGTCAGGGCGACCGCGAAGGTCACCTCGCCCTGGTCCGAGATGGCCAGATCGCGGATGAATCCGAGGCTGACGATGTCCTTGCCGAGATCGGGGTCGATGATCCCCCGCATCGAATTCAGGATCTGTTGCTCGCGGTCGTCGGTGCGTTGCTCTGTCGTGTTGTCCATGGTGGCGACCTTACGACGCGGAGGGGGGATTGCCAATGGCGGGGGAGGGGGGGAGGAGTGTTCAGGGTTCAGGGTTCAGGGTTCAGGGGTCAGTGACGGCCGTTGGCCCGGTGTGCAAGCCAGATGGGGGGTGAGACACAGGGCTCGGGCAACATCGAACATCGAACTCGGTCATGCGTTCCGGTCGCTACTCGCTATCACCATCGCCATCGATTCTCGCGATTCGGATGGGGGCACGGGGAGCTTCGGAACCGCACAATGTCCCGGCTACGCCAGGAGCCATGGCGGTGTCAGACGGGATGAGGAGGTGGTGTGGCTTGATGAGTCAGGAGGTCTCGCGGTGGACGCCGGGCCCTGATGGACCCATGCCACCGCAGTCCATGGCCGGAGGCACGTCAGCTGAGCGACCACCCCCATGGACTGCGGGGGCAGAGTCCCGTCTGCGGGACGGCGACCCCGCCTTGGCTTCCGCCCGCCTTCGCCTGACTACGGCGCGACACGCCGGTTCCTGAGACGGGCCTGGCGCCGGCCAGGAACGGACCCCGGTCTTCCCTCGCTCGCGGCTCATCCCGCCTGGGGCGGGATTCTCCCTCCTGACCGGTTGCGCTGGGCCCGCGACGTGCCCGCGGCACCCTGCGGGGATCCGTCGGCACGCGACAGGTCGTGTCGCACACGCACATGGCAGGAGGCTCGGTCCGGACATCGGCGGCATGGTGCTCCGGGCGGGTCTGAACGGGGGGGGCTGACGTTGAATGGCGCGAGAGTACGGAGATGGGGCTTGAACGTCAAGTGGGTTATCGAATACTATTTTTTTTTTTGAGCATGGACGCGGAGGCGTCGGGAGGCGGA
>PXDE01000077.1 GCA_003566475.1 PVC group bacterium
CCGCGTTCGACGAACCGTCCGACCGCGTGGATCAGGAAATGGCCGGAGACGCCGCCGCAGATGCCGATGGCGAGCAGGACCGTTCTCCACAAGGGCCAGGGGAGGGGAACGGGCCCGGTCACGCCAGGTTCGGCGCCGATGCCGTAGACAAGCGCCACCTGGGCGGCATGGATCCCTACACAGGCGGCCAGCACGGCGGCCGACAGGCGCCAGCAGATCCAGGGGTCGAGCCGTCGGCGTCCGGCGACCAGCAGACCGATGCTGACCAGGCCGGTCGCCATGGACAGGCCGGCCAGCAGAGGCCATCCGGGGGGCGCGACGAAGACGTAGGCGAAGTCGAAGCCCGGCATGTCCGGAGCGTAGGGGACCGCCGCCCGGGGGACAAGCAGGTTAGTAGGTAGGCCATTCCTGGTCGTCCTGATGCACCGGATGGGCTCGCTCCTTGGCATACCGTGCGGATTCCGCGTGCGGCTGGAAACCGGTCGGGCCGGGATGTACAATGGCCGGCATGAGCCGCCCCCACCGCACCAGCGCAGGACTGCTGATGTTCCGGAACCGTCCAGAGCTGGAGGTGTTTCTGGTGCGCCCCGGCGGGCCCTATTTCCAGGGCCGGTGGGAAGGGGTATGGGGGATCCCCAAGGGGCTGACCGAACCCGGGGAGGATCCAGAGGCGGCGGCCCGCCGGGAGTTCTTCGAGGAGACGGGGCTCGCCGCGCCGGAAGGCGGGTGGCTCCCGCTGGGCGAGGTGATCGGCCGCACGCGCCGGATCGTGGCCTGGGCGACCGAGGGGGACTGGCCGGCCGGCCGGGCGCTGGTCAGCAACACCTGCTGGGTGGAGTGGCCGCCGCGGTCGGGCCTCCGGCTGGAGATCCCCGAGGTGGACGAGGGCCGGTTCTTCGCGCTGGAGGAGGCCCGGGTTGTGATCTCGGAGCGGCAGGCGACGTTTCTGGACCGGCTGCGCGCGCGGCTCGCCGGCCAGGAGGATCAGCCGGAGATCCCGACCTCGTGCGCGAGCTGGGCGAAGGAGGCCAGCGCCTCGTAGTCCGGCCGGTCGGCCACGGTGCGGTGGCGGAACCCGGCCAGCACCTTGCCCCGGTAGAGGAGGAACACGCCGGGCATCTGGAAGCCGTCGCCGGTGGTGCGGCCCACGCCGTGGCCGGCCAGGAGGGCGGCGTTCATCCCGCGCCAGAGCACCCGGAAGCCGAAGAGCTGCACGAAGGTGCCCCGCTGGAGGTCGAAGGCCCGGTAGAGCGCGGCCTCGGGGTCGGAGATGCGGGGGACGGCCTCGAGGCCGTATTTGCCGAGCAGCCCCACCGCCTCGTCCTCGTCTCCCATGTGGACGAGGACCAGCTTCGCGCCCTTGGCCTCGATGGCCTCGCGGCGGTCCTGGAGGTGGCTGAGGGTCTCCCGGCAGAAGGTGCAGCCGAAGTGGCGGAGGAACACGACCAGCAGGGGGGATTCCTTGGACAGGGCGCACAGGCTCTGGCGGTCCTGGGTGAGGGCGGCGTCGAGCACGTCCGGGCCCGGATTGACCGGGGCGGGCTGGATGGACGGCACCGGCCGCTCGGCCATCCGGTAGGCCCGCTGGAGGATCATCACGAACGGCGGAAGCCAGATGAGGTCGTGGACGACGGGCACCCACCAGCCGGACCATTGCACCTGGCCGGCCAAGGCGAGGATGGGGAACGCGAGCAGACACAGGGCCTTGAGCACGCCGGCCACCAGCACCACCGGCCAGTGACGGACGGGATCGGGGACGCAGACGCCGAACCCCACGCCGAGGGCGATGGAGGTGAATCCGGTCAGCCGCCACCAGGCCCGGAGCGGATCCGGCGAGGCGACCAGGGCATGGAGCGAGAGATCGGGGAGGACGAGGGTGAAGAGGCCGGCCAGCACATGGTAGGCCGCCGCCACCGCCAGCGATCCGCCCAGAAAGAGCATGATGCGGGAGTTCAGTTCGGGTTTCATGCGACAGGTAGAGTTACACCCAAGGCGAGTTCGGGGAAAGCCATTTCCGGCGACAAGGGGTCAGGCTGCAATCTTTGCCGTCCTGGAAAGCCATGATGATTCGGGCCAGGCGAAGGAGGGGACTGCAAAGATTACAGCCTGACCCCTTGCCGGGCTGTCGGGCTCAGTGGCGCTGGCTGCGCACGATCTCATAGGCGGCGAGCGCCTCGTCCCGGGCCAGCGCATGATCCACGAGCGGTTCGGGGTAGGTCTCGCCAAGACGGACGTTCGCCGCCTCCCGGATGTCCGGAGGCGCCTCGTGAGGGGCGTGGAGGTGGCGGGTGTCGAGGTCGGCCAGCTCGGGCACCCAGCGGCGGACGTAGGCGCCATCGGGATCGAACCGGGCTCCCTGGGTATAGGGGTTGAAGATGCGGAAGAAGGGGGCGGCATCGGCCCCGCAGCCCGCCGTCCACTGCCAGCCCAGGGTGTTGTTGGCCAGGTCGGCGTCGACCAGAGTGTCCCAGAACCAGCGGGCGCCTTCCGTCCACGGGATCAGCAGATCCTTCACAAGGTAGGAGGCGACCACCATCCGCGCCCGGTTGTGCATCCAGCCCGTCGCCCAGAGCTCGCGCATTCCCGCGTCCACCAGAGGCACGCCTGTCCGCCCCCTGCGCCAGGCCCTGAACGCGGCCGCGTCCCGCGACCAGGGAAAGGCCTTGAACTCCGGTCGCAGGGGCCGGTCGGGGGTGTGAGGAAAATGGAAGAGCAGGTGATGCGCGAACTCGCGCCAGACCAGTTGGCGGCGCCAGCTTTCGTCCGCCTTGCCCCAGGCCCCGCCCTCGGCTTCCGCCCGGTCGCGGGCGGCCTCCCAGACCGTGCGGGGGCTGACCTCGCCGAAGTGCAGGTGCGGCGACAGCCGGCTGGTGCCCAGCCGGTCCGGGCGGTCGCGATCCTCGGGGTACTGGCGCAGGGGTTCGGCCAGGAATCTCCGCAATTCGGCGTCCGCCCCGGCCTCGCCCGGCGACCACGCCTCCCGCAGCCCCTCGGCCCAGTCGATGCGGGGCAGGAGGTCCAGGTCACCGAGGCCATGCGACGTCGGCCAGCGGGCCGGGGCCGGCAGCGACCGTGGCGCGGGCAGGGGCGCTTCCGGTTCGCCACCGGCCAGGCAGGCCTTCCAGTACGGGGTGAACACCTGATAGGGGTCGCCCTTCCGGGTGGCCACGGTCCAGGGCTCGTGGAGAAGATTCGCGTTGAAGCTCCGGGCCTCGATCCCGTCGGCCTTGAGCGCCGCCTTCACCTTCTTGTCGCGGGCGATGACCGCAGGCTCGTAGCGGCGACTCCAGAACACGCTCCGAGCGCCGGTCTCCTTGATCAGCTTTCGGAGGGAGGAAAGGGTCGGTCCCCGGCGCAGGATGAGCCGCGAGCCCTTCCGCTCCAGGGATCGGGCCAGGGCTTCCAGCGAATGGTGCAACCACCACCGCGACGCGGCGCCGGGGGCCCAGGGAGCTTCTTCCTCTGGTGCCCAGATGAACACGGGAACCACCGGCACGCCCGCGTCCATCGCCGCCCGCAGGGCCGGGTGGTCCGCCACCCGGAGGTCGTTCCGAAACCAGAGGATGATGGGACCGCCCGACATCCGCGAAGCCTACTCCGCCCTGCCGCCTGCGCAACTGTGGAGGCACAAAGGGGTCAGGGGAGAAAGGCGCGGCCGCGGGGATGGGGAGGGATACCGAACCAGGTGGCGAGGGTCTGGGCGATGTCGTAGAAGCCGTCTCGGATGCCCAGGGGGCGGCCGGGTCGGCCGGGCTGGTGGACCAGGAGGGGAACGTACTCGCGGGTATGGTCGGTGCCGCGGAAGGTGGGGTCGTTGCCGTGGTCGGCGGTGAGGATGAGCCGGTCGTCCGGGCCGAGGCGGGGGAGAAGGCCGGCCAGCCAGCGGTCGGTCTGTTCAAGGCACCGGGCGTAGCCATGGGGATCGCGCCGGTGGCCGTGCATCATGTCGAAGTCGATGAAGTTGGCGAAGATCAGCCCCCGGTCCTGTTCGGCGAGGAAGGCGTCGACGGCGGCCTGGCTGCCCTCGTTGTCGCCGGTGTGGCGGCTGTCGGAGATGCCCCGTCCGGCGAAGATGTCCTCGATCTTGCCCACCGCGAACACGGGATGGCCGGCCTCGTGGAGCCGTTCGAGGATGGTTGGCTCTTCGGCCTGATAGGCGAAGTCCTTGCGGTCGAGGGTGCGGGTGAACGATCCCGGGGCGCCGGTGAACGGACGGGCGATGACCCGGCCGACGCGAAGCGGATCCAGCCGTTCGCGCACGAACCGGCAGGCTTCGTAGATCTCCTCCAGAGGAATGGTGTCGGTGTGGGCGGCGATCTGGAACACGGAGTCGGCGCTGGTGTAGCAGATCCAGGCCCCCCGGCGGATGGATTCCTCGCCCAGCTCGTTGACGATGCCGGTGCCGCTGGCCGCCCGGTTGCCGAGCACGGGACGGCCGAACGTCTTCTCCAGATCCCGGATCAGATCCTCGGGAAAGGACGGCGGTCCGGGCGGGAACAGATGGAATCCGGGACGGAGCAGGAGCCCGGCGATCTCCCAGTGGCCGGTGATGGTGTCCTTGCCCTGGGAGCGTTCGCGCATGGCGCCCCACGAGGCTTCGGGCGCATCGGTCGGGGGCACGCCGCGGATGGGCAGCCCGTCGGGTAACATGCCGGGGATGTTGCCCAGCCCGAGGCGGGTCAGGACCGGGGTGTCGAGCCCCCCGGCGGCCTCGGCGAGATGGGGCAGGGTGGCGGCGCCCTCGTCGCCGTATTCGGCGGCGTCGGGGGCGGCCCCGATGCCCACCGAGTCGAGGACGATCAGCACCGCCCGCATGGGGCCTACCGCGGCTCGCGCTCCTGGAAGCCGGCGGCCTCGAGCAGGCTGTCCTGGAACGCCTGGCCGACGCGTCCCGCCCGCTGGTTGGCGAGCTGGGAGGCGATCTGCATCCGGTAGAACGCGTCCATGGGGGTGGGGTCGCCACGGGTGCGGGCGGCCACATAGGGGATCAGGATGACATCGCCCTCGGGGACGGGATCGGCGACCTCGCCCCGATGGTACGCGAAGGCGGCCTGGACCAGACGGTTGGCGTACGGCACGTCGGCCAGATCGGAGAAGCCGTCCATCTCGCCGGTGGACCGGACGTCGTGGCCGGCGGCCCGGGCCGCCTCGGCGAACGGGGTGCCGTCGGCCACGGCGGCGGCCAGGCGTTCGCGGAGGGCGGAGGCCTCCTGGCGCAGGGCCTCGAACCGGGCCCGGCGGCGGGCGATCTCCTCCGCCCGCTCCCGGACCTCCTCGAACGGCGGCGTCCGGCCGGGGATCCGCTCGCGCAGCACGAACACATAGGCATGGGTCTCGCCCAGGAGGGGCCGGCTGGTCCGGTCGTAGGGGTCGTCATCGAGCCGGAAGGCGGCGCGGGCGAGCCCGGACGGAAGGTCGTCGGCCCCCTCCGCCCGCTCGCCCTCGGCGAACGGAGGCGGGGAAAGCCGCTCGAAGCCGGTCTCCTCGGCGACCTCGGCGGGGTCGGGCAGGGGGGCGACGATGCTCACCGGCATGAGCTGCTCCTCGACACGCTGGGCCGCCTCGTAGGCCAGCCGCCGGGCCCGCTCCCGGCGCAGGCGGACGCGGATCTCGTCGCGGACCTCGTCCAGGGGCCGGACCCGCATCCGCGGCCCCTCCTCCAGGGTGAGTTCCGCCTCCTCGCGGTCCTCGTAGACCGTGAACTCGGGCTGGTTGTCCTCGTAGTAGGCCTCGAGGTCGGCGTCGGTCAGGACGACATCGTCATAGAACCGCGCGTACGGGGCCCGGAGGGCGGTCACCGCGACCCGGTCGGGTACGCGGAACCGCTCGGGGGCCTGCGTGTAGACCTGCCGGATCTCGGCCTCGGTTACCTCGAGGTCCTCGGGGATCGCGTCGAGGCGGAGGGTGATGTAGTCGATGGCCATGGACAGCCGCAGGGTCCCCAGGGCGGCCTCGATCTCGTAGGGGGAGACCAGGGCGGCCGGGGCCAGCACCCGCTGCAGCTTCTCGAGGACCGCCTCCTCGCGGAAGTGCTGCTCGATGACGGCATGGGGCATCCGCTGGGAGGCGATGAACCGGTCGTAGGCGGCGCGGTCGAACTCGCCCTGGGTCTGGAAGGCCCGGGTCTGGCGGATGATCTCAATGATCTCCTCGTCCCCGGCGGACAGGCCGAGTTCACGGGCCTTGCGGAGCTGGACCAGACGGCCCCAGGCGGCGGCTCGGACCACGGGCTCGAACTCGGCGGGGATCTGCTGGATGCCGTGGGTGAGCGTCAGCGAAAGGCGGGTGCTGGTCAGGGCCTGCCAGAACTGCTCGGGATCCACCGGCCGGCCGTCGAGGGTGCCCGGCGACGCCTCGCGGCGGCCCCGGTCGGCCCCGGCGGTGGTGGCCACCCCGTAGAAGACCATGGAGACGACCAGAACCCCGAGCAGGGCCAGCCAGGCCAGGCGCGATTGGATAAGCCGGTGGAATTTGGTGATCATCATGGCCGCAGATTCCCGGAAGAGGGTGGATAACGGGCAAACATGCCTATATAGTCCGACCGGCGGGAGCGGGCAAGGTGGAAAAGGGGTCAGGCTGTGATCCTTGCAGTCCCGGCCAAGCGAAAGCGGGCAGGGCCTGGCATGGCGGGGGACGGCAACGATCACAGCCTGACCTCTTCCGACCACTAGAACCGCAGATCGCCGGCCAGCAGCCAGACCGCCACGGCGGCGGCGAGGCCGATGCGGTACCAGCCGAAGAGGCCCAGGCCGTGGCGGTTGAGATAGCTCAGCATCCACCGCACGGTGACGGCGGCGGAGACGGTGGCGGCCAGGAACCCGACCGCGAGCGGGGCCGGCCCGTAGGCCCCGAGCAGCGCCTCCCCGTGCTTGAGGGTGTCGTAGGCGGTGGCCGCGCCCAGGGTGACCAGGCCGAGCAGGAAGCTGTAGACCACCGCCTCGCGCAGGCGCATGCCCAGCAGCAGGCCGCCCACGATGGCCATGAGGCTGCGGCTGGTCCCCGGCCACATGGCCACGCACTGGAGAAGCCCGATGAGCAGGGCGCCCCGGACGGACAGGTCGGTCATGGCCAGTCCCTGCCCGGGATCGCGCCGCCGTCGCCAGGACTCGATCCCGAGCAGCCCCACGCCGCCCACCGCCCACGCCGCCACCACGGGCCAGGGATGGAAGAGCGCGCGCTTGATCGGCTCGTTGAGGGCCAGGCCGATCACGGCGGCGGGCAGAAAGCTCGCGGCCAGGTTGCGGACCAGGCGCAGGCCCTCCTCGTCGCGGCCGGCCAGCCCGCGCAGCATCCGCAGCACCCAGCCCGCGTACATGCCCAGCACGGCCAGGATGGCCCCGGCCTGGATCACGATAGCGTAGGCGTCGGCCAGAACCTTGGCCTCTTCGGTCTCCTCCAGCCCCATCGCATGCTGGACGATCTTGAGGTGCCCGGTGGAACTCACCGGCAGATACTCGGTGACCCCCTCCACCAACCCCAGGATAGCGGACTGCACAAGGGTGAGCGACGGCGTGGTCTCCGTTTCCGGGGCGGAATCCGAGGCCAGGATGGCCGGGGCCGCCGCGCCGAGCGCCACGGCCAGGAACAGGGCGCGGGCGGTCACAGAACCTTGAACCGGGGAAGATCCTGAAGGTCGATGATACCCACCAGACGGCCATGGGCGTCGGTCACCGGCAGGTCGTCGATCCGCCGGTCCTCGAACCGGGTGAGCACCTCCATGGCGAGGTCGTCGGCCCGGACGGTGAGGGGACTCGGGGTCATCACGTCCGACATGGCCCGGCCGAGGTCGACCTCCTCGCGGGTCATGAGCCGCCGGAAATCGCCGTCGGTGAAGATCCCGGCCACCCGGCCGTCGCCTTCGGCGATCACCACCGCGCCGGCCTGGGCGCGGGTCATCACGGCCAGGGCCTCGCGCAGGGAGGCTTCCGGACCCACCCGGGCCAGCCGGTCGCCCGAGCGCATGATGTCCGAGGCCCGCAGGAGGAGGCTGCGGCCGATGGCCCCGCCGGGATGGAGCCGGGCGTAGTCCTCGCGGCGGAATCCGCGGGCGTCGAGCAGGACCATGGCCAGGGCGTCGCCGAGAGCGAGGGTGGCGGTGGTGCTGGCGGTGGGGGCGAGGTTGAACGGGCAGGCCTCCTGGTCCACCCGCACCGAAAGCACCTCGTCGGCCAGCTCCGCGAGCGGGCTCTCCGGAGCTCCGGTGAGCACGATCACCGAGGCCTTGGCCCGCCGGGCCAGGGGCACGAGCTGCAGCACCTCGTCGCTGGCCCCGGAGTAGCTGAGCACCAGCAGCACGTCGCCGGCCGCGATGAGCCCGAGGTCGCCGTGCATGGCCTCGGCCGGGTGGAGGGTGACCGCCGGGGCGCCGGTGCTGGTGAAGGTGGCGGCGAGCTTGCGGGCGATGGCGAAGTTCTTGCCCATGCCGGTGAGCACGATCTTGCCGTTGCGCTCCACGCATTCGCGAAGGCGGCCGACGGTCTGGACGAAGGCCGGGCCGATGCCATCGCGGACTTTTTGGATGCCCGCGATCTCGGTATCGAGCACCTCGCGGGCCCGGGCCAGCGCGGTGTCGGCGGCGTCGGTTGCGGTGGTCGTGGCCATGGCGCGCACCATAGGACAGACCGCCGGGAGGGGCAAGGGCGGGGCGGGGGGAGGGGGAGAGGTGTGGGGTGTGAGGTGTGGGGTGTGAGATGTGGGGTGTGAGGTGTGGGATCCGACTTCGCTCAGAAGCTTCGTCGGACAAGTCGTGGGATGTTGGAAACCGTGAAGTGACCCGAATTCGCGAGGACGCTACGTCGGGTCAATCTCCGGATCCCACGGATCCCGTTTCCCGGATCGCGTGTCTCGGATCCCGTTGCGCCCACAGCTTCCGGATCGCCTCCAGCTTGGCCCGGATGTGGGCCGCGTAGGTGTAGTTCTCCGCCACCTCGGCGAGGGCCCGGTCGGCCAGGCGGTCGCGCAATCCCCGGTCGTCGAGCAGGCGGTTCACGGCGTCGGCGAGGGCGGCGGGGTCGCCCGGCGGGACGAGCAGGCCGGTCTCGCCGTCGCGGATGTGGTCGAGGGTGCCGGGGGCGGGATTGGTGACCACCGGCTTGCCCAGGGCCATGGCCTCGAGCATCACCACCTGGCCGGTCGAGCGGGGCACGGGCCGCAGGGGCA
>PXDE01000182.1 GCA_003566475.1 PVC group bacterium
CTTTGATGAGCCACCTCCCGCGGCGCTGGAGGGCTCGGGGATCACCGCCGCGGGAGGTGGCTCATCAAAGGGGGTGACCGACTCGAACGTGGACCCGAATCGTAGTTCATCGATGAGGACGGATTGCGGAAGGTTGAAGGACTGAATCAACCTGAACCCAAGAAAACCGAAGCTCGCGTTGTTGGCCACGAAGCCGAACTCGGCCGTGCCGGACCAGTCGGCGGGCCCGATGGGCAGGCTCAGGTCGGGATTCAGCCAGAGGTCGTAGGGCGCGTTGTTCTGACCATATGTGGCATGGGCGCCTACGCCCAGCACCACGAGGTTGGTGCCATCCTGGAGGATCAGGTCGGTGACCAGCGTCTGGTTCCGGGCCAGGATCTGAAGGGTGAGGGCGGAATCCCGGTCACCGCCGCTGGCCCCACCCATGCGGATGCCGATGTCCGGGGAGCTGGTGGTGCCGTGGTGCCAGATCACGGACACGCCGTGGTCCGCATCGTCATCCGAGCGGGCGGTGTAACCGTCCACATTGATGAGAAACGAGAAGAACAGATCGGAATTCTCGATGCTGGTGATCGGTGTGCTCGAGGCCAGGGTGGTGGTGTGGGTTCCGGTGTCGCGAAAGTTGGAGGGGCGGAACGCCTCGGCCGTCCCGCCGCTGGTGATCAGTCCAGGGTAGGTCTGGTTGTCGTCCGGAAGGGCGTTGTAGCCGCGTTCGGGGAGGGAACTTCCGGACCACGCCTCCGTGGCGTTGAACCCGGTGGTCGAGGAGGTGGCCTGGCCGTTAAGGAAAGCCTCCGAGTATCCTTCGAAAGTTTCCTCCCCCGCGAGTCCCACCACCACCACGCCGTGAGCCATCGGGCATGCCGCCCACCCCAGCAGCACCGCCGCCGCGCCTACCCATACGATCCTGCTCATCCCGCGCCTCCTTCCAGTTGCCTCCTAACCGACGCCCATCCTGCCACCTTCCGCCCCGGCTGTCTTTGCACGAAGCGCAAAAGAGTTTGATTGTTGCGGCGGAGGGATGGCAGGATGAGTCGGTGAATCTGCTAGGAGTCACCAGCGTGCACCATGCGCCACATCTCCATCTGCCTCCACAACGACGGCAACTTCGCGCAGGCCATCAGCCGGGGTCTTGCCGCCTATGTCCGCACCCGGCCCGACTGGAGCCTGCGCATTCACCCCCTGACGGAAGGTGGATTGCGGGCCGCCCTCAAGGGTTGGCGGGGAGACGGAGTGATCTGCGCGCTGACGAATCTACAGGACCACGGCATCGCGTCGCGGCTTGCCATTCCGGTGGTCAACGTGTCGGGCCTTCTGGAGCATCCGACCGTCCCCACGGTGACCGGCGACGACCGCGAGGTGGGGCGGCAGGCGGCGGGTCATTTCCTCGAACGCGGCTTCCGGAATGCCGTCGTCCTGGGCTGGATGGAGGCCCATTACGCGAGGCTTCGGGCGGAAGGGTTCACCAGCGACTTCTCCAGGGGAGGGGGGGAGGTGCATACCCCGTTTGATCTTGCCGATCTGATGGCGCACCCCTGGTCGGCGCAGATGAGACGGCTGGGCCGGTGGCTTCTGGCCATGCCCCATCCCCTGGCGGTGTTCGCCATCTTCGATCCCCTCGCTCAGCTCGTCATCGAGGCCTGCCACCTGTCGGGTCTCGTGGTCCCTGACGAGGTGGCCGTCCTCGGAGTGGACAACCGTGCCGATTTCTGTGAACCCAGCACCCCGCCTCTGTCCAGCGTGGATCCGGCCATCGACCGCCGGGGCTGCCGGGCGGCGGAGCTGCTCGCGGACCTGATGGAGGGGGCGAGACCGCCGCAGGGGCCGATCCGCGTTCCTCCGGATGGGGTGGTGACGCGCCAGTCCACGGATATCCTGGCCACGGACGACCGGGCGGTCCGCGACGCGGTGCGGTGGATTCGCGAGCATGCGGGCGAGCATGTCCAGGTGGCGGACGTGGTGAGGGCGTCGAGAATGTCGCGCCGGAACCTGGAGCGGCGCTTCGGGGCCGCTCTGGGGCGGACGGTCTACGAGCACATCCGGCAGGTCCGTCTCGACACGGCCAGGGGGCTGCTCGCCGGGACCGACAAGACGGTGCTGGCGGTGGCCCTTGAGAGCGGGTTTTTGAGCGCGTCCGACCTGGCCAACGCCTTTCGACGCCACCTCGGCATCACCCCCGGCCAGTTCCGCCGAAGGGCGGCCATGGCGGGGCGGTGAGGGGAGAGGTGAGCGATCAGTGATCGGTGATCAGTGATCGGTGAGGAGGGGTCAGGAGTCAGGGGTTAGAGGTCAGTCGCGGCCGCTGACCCGGTGGGTCCAGCCGGATGAGGGCAAAGAGACTCTGCCGGTGGGTGCGCGGCTGACGTAGGTCCGGCTTGTAGCCGGACACCAACGCGCCCGGAGTCCGGCTGCAAGCCGGACCTACGTCAGGGCGGTGTCTCAGAGCAGTCGCTGCCGCTGAACCCCGCCGCTGGGCGGCGGGATTCAGCCGGATAAGAGGTGAGACACGGGGTTTCGGGAACATCGACCATCGAACGTCCAACATCGAACGTCGAAGTCGGTCGCGCGTTCCAGTCGCCGTTCGCTATCGCTATCGATTCTCGCGGCTCGGATGGGGGCGCGGGGGAACCGCAGATTGACGATTGACGAGGTACGATTGACGAAGTGAAGCCGCCGCCAATCGGCGCCCCGTGGCCCGGGCTTCTAGCCCGGAGCCGCGCGAGGTATGGTCCCGCTAGGTCCATGAACAGTGTCTGCGCCGACCATGGTCGATTCTGGATCCTGTCTCGCTCGGGCACGGGCTAGAAGCACCGTGCCACGTCGGAGAAATCCTGTTGGCGAGCAGGAACTTGTAGGGGATGCCGCCCCAGTAGTCCGCTGTTCCCGCCCTGCGGGACGGACCGCGCATGGAACGCGCCGGCCGGGGCGGAAGAAGAGCCATGGCCTGGCCTTCCTCCAGCGAGGCGCCGGACATGCGCCCAGTGAGGTACCGGTTTCCCCTCGGTCTTCCTTGAGGCCGGCAAGGCCGACACGAACACTCCAGGCAAGATTCCTTCCAGCCAGCGAAGGCGGGTGTTGGACACGTAAGCTCACGATCGTGAGTTTACGTGTCCGAACCCCCGGACCACAACTGGTGGGAGAGTCGTGATCGTAGAGCATTGATTATCAGCGTAATAGCATAGTTTTTTCACATCCGTCCCGGTGGCGCGTTGCGGACACGTTACGCTCCGATCGTGAGTTTACGTGTCCGGAACTGGCCGGATGGTCCCGTGATCCCGGCAGGAAGCTGGCATGACACAGCACCTGGAGGATGTCGGAAGCGAACGAACTCGCCCACGCCAGACATTCCAGGCCGCCCAACCATGCGCCTTCGCGCCGCCGCGTACGATTGACTCCCCCATCCTCCGGCCCATACGCTTCCTATCCGTTCACCCCCCAACCGGAGCCAACCGTGCCCTCGCCCGACCCTACTGACCGACTCCCTGCCAGCGGGCGGTGGTTCCTCACCTGCTCGGGGTTCGTGCGGCATGGCGGCAAGGACCACGATCTGATCGTCGAGTGGCGACGGCGGGATGGGGTCTGGGACCGCGAGGGTCTAGGGCTGACGCCCACCCTGGTCGGCAGCCTTCATGAGCTGGCCATCGAACGCCAGGTCGGCAACCGCCCGGTGAGCCTGCGCGCCCACGGACTGATCGTGCCCGACGCCTGGAACGTGGTCGGAGGGCCGGCCGACCTGATGATCACCCTCCAGACCTCGGATGACGGCCAGGTGAACGGGGGCTACGCCGGAACGTTCCAGGACCGGCCGGTGGAGGGGCGGGTGACCACGCGCTTCGAGCCCGATCTCCCGGCCAGCCGAGGCGTCGCGACCGCCCGGCCCGCGATCCTGGATGAGTTCGAAAGGACGGGGGCGGCCGGGCGGCTGTACGACTTCCGGTATGCCGGTCGTGGCACATCCGCGCCAGACGCGTCGCTTCCCGTGTTCGACGCCACGGACTTCGGAGTCAGGGCCGATTCCGGGCAGGAGGCGCAGCCGGCGATCCAGGCCGCGTTGGATGCGGCGGGCGCGGCCGGGGGAGGGGTGGTTCAGCTTCCGGCCGGCGTGCTCGACATCAGTGTGGACGAGAAGCGGCCCCCGCTGCGCATCCGCCATGCGCGGGTGGTGCTGCGCGGGGCGGGATCGGGGCCGGACGGGACGCTGATCGTGAACCACCGCTACAGCGACACCCCCGATCCCCGCCAGCCCTGGCGGGCCGGCGAGCACCCGCTGCTCATCATCCAGCCCGATCCCTCGCCCGATCCGGTTCCGCTCACCCGGGTCACCAGCGGACAACGCGGGGAGCTTCGGATCGAGGTGGCCGATGCCTCCGCGCTGGTTCCAGGACAGCCCTATCTCCTTCGTCAGATCGAGATCGATGATGGGTCGCTGGCCCGTGATCTGGTGCAAGGCCAGGTCGCGGTAGGCAGGAACTGGCAGGGCGCGGGCACGGAGTTGGTTAGCCAACTGGCGACGGTGGAGGCGGTGGAGGGGTCGGCGGTGACGCTCGACGCGCCGCTGCACCGTTCCATCGGCCGCTGGCCCGCCGAGCTTTGCGCCTTCCCCATGCTCGACGCCTGCGGGGTGAGCCACCTGCGGATGCGCGGCCTGTGGGGCGGGTCCTTCGTGCACCACAAGAACGGCGAGCACGACAACGGATGGGACCATGTTCCGGTGCACCGGGTCCGGGGAGGGTGGTTCGAGGATCTGGTCCACGAGAACACCACCAGCGCCCTGGGGCTGAAGGACTGCCTGGGCTGCGTGGTCCGAGGGTGTCGGATTCTGGGCAACCCTGGCCATAACGGATTTGTGATCGGCGGACGCAGCACGGGCAATCTGATCCGGGAGTGCCATGCCGGACGGAACATGCACGGGTTCAACGTGCAGGGCACAATCAGCGGAAACGCGGTGGTGGACTGCACCATGGATGAACCGAGCGGCATCGACCTCCACGGCGGGATTGGCTGCGACAATCTGTTCGACGCCCTCACCGGCGGCGTGAACAAGGGGGGCGGCTCGGCGAACGCCGTTCCCCCACGGCACGGGCCGGGCATGGTGCTCTGGAACTGGGCCTGCGGTCACTACGATCCCTACCGCCCCTGGCGCCGGTACGACGTGGCCGCCTCGCACGACCAGACCCCCGGATTCATCGCGGTGGGGGTGTATGGCGCGTTCGGGCAGCCGATCCGCTACGCCACCCCCGATGACGCGGCTCTCGGGCCTTTCCAGGAAGGGTGGGGCTGGGTCGAATCCCCCGGCCAGCGGGTGGCACCGCGCTCGCTCTATGCCTGGCAGTGCGGGCGGGGATAGGTACCACCCCCTTTCTTCTCACGATTCAAGCCAGGGGCGCCCGCCCAGGCCCCGCAGAAGTGACATGCCCCCCGCGCCGAAGAGGGAGGGGGCAGTGGTCAGTCGCCGCGGCTGGCCCGTTGGGCTGAGCCGGATGAAGGGAGAGACGGCTGGCGCCGATGTGGGATACGGGATACGCGATACGTGATGCGGGATGCATGCCAGTACCTCGCTGTTCCCGCAGGGCGGGACGAGGCCGCATGAGCCGCGCCTGGCAAGAGGAAGGACCGACCATGGCTTCTCTTCCGCCCGGGCAGGCTCGTTCCACGCACGGTCCGTCCCGCGGGGCGGGAACAGCGGACTACTGGGTCCGCGCCCGCTCGGCCGTATGCTTGTGCGGACCCATGGCTTGTCTGCGGAACCGCGGGAGTGTGTCTCAGAGCAGCCAAGAGTGTCCTCTCGCATGGGGACACGGTGCAAGATTCTCTGCCTCCTTCCGACTTCGCGCAGACGCTACGTCGCGACAGGGGCGTCGGGTGCTACGGACCCTCCTCCGAAAGCAGCACGATGCTGGCGGCGTTGAGGTGGATCCCCGCACTGGCCTCGGGTAGACAGGTGACGCGGATGCGGTTCTGCTCGCGCAGGAGGTCGAGGGGCACCGCTCGCTGGTTCACCCAGGACTGCCGATCCGCGAACGGGATCTCGGTACCGTTCACTTCGACCCGGGCGTTCGCCGCCGACCACCCAAACACCAGGCGAAGTCCCGCTGACTCGGCCCGGGCCAGCGTTTCGGGAGGGAGTTCGATGTCGAGATCCACGGAGTCCCCCGGATCCAGCCAGTTCACCACCTGCCCGCTGGCGTACTGGGTTTCGGATACCATGGCCGTCGTGGCGGACTGGCCTTCGGTGCCCAGGATCAGACTCATCGCCGACTTGCCCGGCAGGTCGAGGGTGCCGGACCACGCCTCGCCACTGGCCTCGACTGGAGCCTCGCGGACGACCAGACGGCCGTCCTCGGCGTCGACCCACTGGCGGGCTCCTCCCCGGAAGCGCAGCCCGGCCGGGGCGGCGACGCTCAGCGGCACCTCGCGGGGGGAGTTGGCGTCATTGAACACGACCACGTTCAGCCGTCCGTCCTCCCGCAGGCTGGCCACCGCCCAGACCTGGGGCCAGGGGCTGCGGACTTCGAGCAGATGCCCCCGGAGGTGGCGGAGCATCCGGAACGCGAACTCGTCGCCGCCCCCGCCCCAGCTATGGGCCTCGTGGGCGGCCCGGGCCACCGCCTTGTCGGGCATCAGGTCCAGCAGGTGCAGGATATCGCGGAGGGTGTAGGTCATGCCGCCGCGGGCGGCGGCCAGCGGATCGCCCTCGGCCCGGGTCCGGGGGTTGCCGGGCTGTTCGGGGTCGAGCATGCCCCCCGCCTCGGTGTTGTAGAAGGTGAGCCGTTTGCCGTGCGTGCCCAGGGTGTAGGCATAGACGGTCTCGTAGGCCCCGGCCACCATCCGGGTGTCGCCGCCGTAGTGGTGCTCGGTGACCCCGTCGATCCATTCGATGGCATCGTCGATCATAGGCCTGACCAGCATGTGCCAGGCCTCCCAGTTGTGGGACTGGATATGGAAGTCCCACCCGGCGGCGATCCGGACCTCGGGGTTGACCCGCTTCATCTCCCGGGCGAAGGGCACCAGCATCCGCCGGTACCAGATGCTGTTCTGCATGCCCGACCAGTAGTGCTTCTGGGTGGGATCGCGTCCCCACCACATCTCGACATTGCGGTAGCGGCGGCCCCGGAACTCGAACGCCTCGCCCTCGGGCAGGCGGTGCCCCATGTGGGAGTGGGCCAGGTAGGCTTGGGGGCTGGTGGCCCCCGAACCGGCGTCCACGGTGCGGACCTGTCGCGACCAGACCAGATGCTCGACCGGCTCGGCCTGTCCCCGGATCCGCATGGGCCGGCCTTCCTCGGCCTCGTCCGTCTCGAAGTGCCTGGGGTCGTAGTTCACGCCGGGCCGGGTGGCCCAGTTGAGGAACGGCTCGTTCCAGAACTCGACATGGTGGACATGGCCAGTATCCCGAGCGTTCTCCGCGTATCGCCGGGCCAGATCGGTCAGCCGCTCCTCCCAGCGCTCGGGATCCGACAGCAGCAGGGCGGGCTGGTAGCGGTCGTAGAAACACTCGACGATCATGGAGATCCCCTCGGGGGCCTGCCGGGCCTGGCCGGGGACCAAAGGCTGTCCGCTGGGGCCATGATGGATCAATCGCACCGACTCGATTCCCCAGTCCTGGATCCGTTCCGGCGTCAGCGGCGTGGCATGCACCCCGAACATGCCCACGGGGATTTCGGTCGTTCCGTTGACCGAGCGGAACCGCCCGGTGATCTCGACGGCGGGGTCGGCGAGGGCGAGGTGGGCGAGGGCCAGGGCGAGGAGGATGGGGAGGGGATGGCGCATGGGGGGGAGGCGCCTGGCGGCGCGGGGATTTGGGATTGGGGATTGGGGATTGGGGATTGGGGATTGGGGGGAGGGTTCAGGGGAAAGCCGCCATGCCGCCTACCTCCCCACATCGACCGAGGCCATGAAGACGGAGAACCGGTGGCCGTTCTCGGGGCGGGTCACCCGGAACTCGAGGGTGGTCTCGTCGGCGAGAATGGCGGGGTCGATGGGGATGTCCTGGACCACGGCCGATCCGCCGCCGTCGGCGGCGGACATGGGCAGGGGGATCTCCTGGCCATTGATCACCGCCACCGCCTCGCCGGGCCAGACCCCGGCGGTAACCACCCGGAGGAACGCGGTGGTGGCCCCCTGCGGGCCGTCGCCCCGCCAGTGGATGCGCCCGGAGACCGGAGCGGACGGGGTCACCCGGCCCAGCACGATGTCGGAGAAATGCTGCTCCACATTGCGCACGTGGCCGGGGGCATACCCCTTCTGAGCCAGATCGAGGCGGAAGGCGGACCGGGCGGGCAGGTCGAGGGTCACGGTCCCGGCCTCGGGAACGGTAAGGTTCTCGGGCTCGAGCTGAGTGCGCCCGGTGCCCCGCCGGACGTCGGCGCCTTCGGTGTCGCCGACGGCCTCTCCGGCCTCGATGGTTTCACCAGTGAGCCTCCACGCCTCCAGCGTCTGCCAGGGGCCGGCCCCGATCTCCAGAGCGACCTGCCGTGGCCAGGGGGAGGCGTTGAACAGGAACACCACCAGCTCCCCGTCGCCCGGCGTGGAGGCCACGGCGAGGATGCGGTCGTCCGAGGACCGGGCGTCGAGAATGCGGCCGCGGAGGGTGCTCAGGATTCGGTAGGCATGCTCCTCGCCCTGGTCCCGCAGGTAGCCGTTCCACATGGCGTGGAGGGCCCGTCCCCGGGCCTTGTCCGGGCCCACCAGGATGCAGGCCAGAATGTCCTCGATGTTGTAGTGCGCCTTGTCGAGGGAACTGCCCGACAGGTCGTTGGTCTCGGTGTTGTAGATGGGCGGGCGCACGCCGTGCCGGGTGTCGAGGTAGGCGGTGATCACCTGGTAGCTGGCCGCGAAGGACTGCCGGTAGCCCCCGTAATGGTGCTCGGTGACGAAATCGAGCTGAGGCGCGACCATGTCGAGGATGGGGATCACGTGGTTCTCCAGCACCCCATAGTCGTCGCTGTTGAAGGCGGGGGCGGACGGGCCGCCCATAAGCACATGGGGATTCACCGACTTCGCGCCTTCGACGGCACCCAGAAAGATGCGGGCCCAGGCCTCGCTGCCCACCCGGCCCGGGATGTACCCGTACTGGGTGGGATCCTCCCA
>PXDE01000253.1 GCA_003566475.1 PVC group bacterium
CTCCCCTTCGTGCTGCGCGAGCCTCGCTCCGGTTTGGTCCGACGCGTCCGACGCGTCCGATGGGTCCGAGACCGACGCCCGGCTGGGAAGAGGCGCGAGGGTCGGGCCAGGCTTCGCGCAGACGCTACGCTCCGGCACGCAGGAATGCCCGACCTACTGGGGCGCTGGCCGAAGTCGGAGGCCCCTGCGTGCGGATTCGACAACTCTTCGAGCCTTGACAGTTGGCGCCGATCGACGACCGTGGCATCCTTGGCACTTGAACCAAAGAACCGGAAAGGAGTACCACCAATGACCGAGTCCCGATGCCCCGTCACCGGCGCCGCCGCCGGCCGCACCTCCGTCGCCCGCGGCACCTCGAACCGTGACTGGTGGCCCGAACAACTTAATCTGGGCATCCTCCATCAGCACCACCCGGCCTCCAACCCGCTGGGGTCCGACTTTGACTACGCCGAGGCGTTCGGGAAGCTGGATCTGGCGGCGGTGAAGCGCGATCTGGTCGCCCTGATGACCGACTCCCAGGACTGGTGGCCGGCGGACTGGGGGCACTACGGCGGGCTGTTCATCCGCATGGCCTGGCACAGCGCGGGCACCTACCGCACCGCCGACGGGCGGGGCGGCGGGGGCACCGGGGCCCAGCGGTTCGCGCCGCTTAACAGTTGGCCGGACAACGGGAACCTCGACAAGGCCCGCCGCCTGCTCTGGCCCATCAAGCGGACGTACGGCAACCGGCTGTCCTGGGCCGACCTCATGATCCTGGCCGGCAACTGCGCCCTGGAGTCCATGGGCTTCCGGACCTTCGGGTTCGGCGGCGGCCGCGAGGACATCTACCAGCCTCTGGAGGACATCTACTGGGGCAAGGAACAGACCTGGCTGGGGGACGCGCGCTACACCGGCGAACGCGACCTGGAGAACCCGCTGGCCGCCGTGCAGATGGGTCTGATCTACGTGAACCCGGAGGGCCCCAACGGCGTTCCCGATCCCGTGGCCTCGGGCCGCGACGTGCGCGAGACCTTCGCCCGCATGGCCATGAACGACGAGGAGACGGTCGCCCTCGTGGCCGGCGGGCACACCTTCGGCAAGGCCCACGGCGCGGGCGATCCCGTCCTGGTGGGTCCGGAGCCGGAGGGCGCCCCCCTCGAGGCCCAGGGCCTGGGCTGGATCAACCGGCACGGCACCGGCAAGGGGGCCGACACCACCACCAGCGGCATCGAGGGGGCCTGGAAGCCCAACCCCACGACATGGGACATGGGCTACTTCGACATGCTCTTCGGCTACGAGTGGGAGAAGGTGAAAAGCCCGGCCGGGGCCTGGCAGTGGCAGGCCAAGGACGTGAAGCCCGAGCACATGATTCCCGACGCCCACGACCCGTCGAAGAAGCACCCGCCAATGATGACCACGGCGGATCTGTCGCTGCGCTTCGATCCCATCTACGAGCCCATCGCCCGGCGCTTCCACAAGGATCCGGAGGCCTTCGCCGACGCGTTCGCCCGGGCCTGGTTCAAGCTCACCCACCGCGACATGGGGCCCAAGGCCCGCTACCTCGGTCCCGAGGTTCCGGACGAGGATCTGATCTGGCAGGATCCGCTTCCTGCAGTGGATCACCCCCTGATCGACGCCTCGGACATCGCCGACCTCAAGGCCCGCATCCTGGACTCGGGTCTGTCGGTCTCCGATCTGGTCTCCACCGCCTGGGCCTCGGCCTCGACCTTCCGCGGCTCGGACAAGCGCGGAGGGGCCAACGGCGCCCGTATCCGCCTGGCCCCCCAGAAGGACTGGGAGGTGAACCGGCCGGAGCGACTGGCCAAGGTGCTGGAGACGCTTGAAGCCATCCAGCGGGACTTCAACGCCGCCCAGACCGACGGCAAGAAGGTCTCCCTGGCGGACCTGATCGTGGTGGGCGGATGCGCGGCGGTGGAAGCGGCGGCCAAGGCGGGCGGGCACCCGATCGAGGTCCCATTCCGCCCCGGCCGTACCGACGCCTCGGCCGAGCAGACCGATGTCGAGGCCTTCGAGGTGCTCGAGCCTCAGGCCGACGGGTTCCGCAACTATCAGAAGCGGGTTTATACCGTCTCCGCCGAGGAACTGCTGGTGGACAAGGCGCAGCTTTTGACCCTGAGCGCGCCCGAGATGACCGTGCTCGTGGGCGGCCTGCGGGTGCTGGGGGCCAATGCGGACGAGTCGGCCCATGGCGTGTTCACGGACCGGGTGGGGACACTCACCAATGACTTCTTCGTCAACCTGGTAGACATGGGCACCGAATGGAAGCCGGTGTCCGAAGCCGGGGACCGGTTCGAAGGCCATGACCGCCAGACCGGCGACCTCCGGTGGACGGCCACCCGGGTGGACCTGATTTTCGGCTCCAACTCCCAGCTCCGCGCCCTGGCCGAGGTCTATGCCCAGGACGACGCCGGGGAGATGTTCATCCGCGACTTCGCGGCCGCCTGGACCAAGGTGATGGAGCTGGATCGGTTCGATCTCGAGTGGAGGTAGCGACAAGTAGCTGCGCCCGCCCAGGGCGCGGCAACAACGGTCCTGGCGCGCGGTTCTCCGGCCTGCTCTCCGGCGCCCAAATCCCTGGCGGATTCGGCTACCCGGAGGCTCGGGCGGAAGAGTGCGAAGCCCGTAGCTGGACGCGCCAGCGTTCAGCCGACGCTGGGCTGCCGCGCATGGCGCCTGGGTAGGGCGACGCTCAGGCGAAAGGCATCGGCGGCTATTCGGCCTCTCCGTGCGGCGGCCGGACCCAGCGGGGGAACCGGTCGGCGACCCAGCGGTGGCCGCAGGCCTGGCAGGTGAGGGTGCGGCGACGGAAGAGCAGGGGGACGCCCAGGAACAGCACGGCCAGAAAGGCGGCCCAGGGGGCGAGCCGGTCGTAGCGGATTTCTGAACTCCCGCAGGAGGGACAGTCTGGATCGTCGGCCCGCTCCGCCTCGGCGTCCAGGGCCAGGATCTCCCGGGCCTGGTCCAGGTCTCCGGGGCGCACCTGGACCCGGAGTCCGCCCAGGGCCTGCGCGTGGAGGGGAAGCGCCGACGCCGCGCCCGCGTCGGGAACGAACGCCTCGATCCCCTCCGCCTCAAGCTGGGATTTCACAAGGTCGGCCTCGTGGAGCCAGCTCACATGGGTCACGGTGACCCATGGGGTCTCCTCCTCGGCGGCGGCGGCCGGTCTCTGCGGTTCGAGTTCCATCGGTCCCTCGCGCATGGCCCACACAGGCATGTGCCTGGAAGCCTGCCCTCGGATCGGTTTGCGTGTCAATCATGCCGGGGAGGCCGGTCGCGGTTCTCCGGCCTTCTCTCCGGCGTCCAAATCCTTGGCGGATTCAGCTACGCGAAGGCGCAGTGTCGGTGGCTACGGAATGTAGCTGCGCCCGCCGAGGGCGCGGCATGCGTGGGGGAGAAGGCCGGGGCGCCGGGTGAGGCGGCCACCTCCTTCCGGCTTCGCGCAGACGCTCGCCGCGACAGGGGCGTCGGTAGCTACGGGTCAAACGCCTTCAGCATCCGATCCGGACCGAGCGGTTCGGGATCGGTGTCGAGGATCTCCACGTCATCCCGGCCCTGAAGCTGCCGCACCGCCTCGGGGGAGGCCCACAGCTCGTCGATGTGGAGGGTGTTGCGGATGCGCAGAAGCACCGTTCGCTCGGGGTCGGGGGCCCGGCAGGTGCGCACCGCGAAGACCAGACCTTGAGCGTCATCGTCGACCAGCGCCGGGATCTTGCCCCGGGCCATGTAGGTGCTGGTGTAGAGGTTCTCGTACGTGGCGGCCAGGTCCAGCTTCTCAAACAGGCGGCGCGAGGCCAGGTCGGCCAGGCCCACGCCCAGCCCGTTGCCGTGCGAGGCCTCGGTGAGGTCGCGCACGTAGATGATCCCGATGCGCGGGGTCACCGCGTCGGGCAGGTCCGGCACCCCCATGCGGCCAATGATGTTGGGGTCCATGCCCACCCCGCTGATGTTCTTGCCCATCTCGTCCACGATGAGGATGTCGATGTCGTCGAGGGGCAGCCGGGGCATACGCGCGCGGGCCTCGGCGATCAGGTCCAGCTCGCGGCCGGGGATGTCGGGGGCCGGGATCACCTCGATCCGGCACAGCTCGTCGTAGGCATTCTCGACCAGGCCGATGCCGAGCAGGATATTGCTGGTGGCGAGGGTCTGGCGAGCCACCTGGGGCATAAGGTCGCGAAGGCCGCGCGATCCCAGGCCATGCAGGGCCAGGGCCTGCTCCTGCTTGCCGAGGCCGATGGCGACCATCTTCATCAGCCCGCTTTCGTACGTTCCGTGGAAGCAGGTGTGGGGCTTCACCCGGTTGAGCAGGATGGTGTGGTCGGCTCCGAAGGCGTGGCGGTCGAAGTAGCAGGGCACGGGCAGATCGCCCTGCGGCAGTTCGACCACCTCCATACCGGAGCGGACGGGGGCCCCCACTCCGGCCTCGTCCACGCCGTAGGAGGCCAGCACCTTCGCCTGGCCCTCTGCGGTGGCCCCGCCGTGGCTGCCCATGGCGGGCACGATGAACGGCTTGGCCCCGCAGGACGTCACCCAGTCCACGGTCGCCCGCACCAGGTCCGCGAAGTGATCGATCCCCCGGCTCCCCGCGCCGATGGCCACCGCCTCGCCGGATCCAGGCCGCGCCGGCGAGGCATCGAGCCGTCGCCGCAACTCGGCCGCCGGATCCTCGATCCGGGGGCGGGGGAACGTCACCCGGACCCGGGTGAGGGGAGGGCACCAGGTTGGCGCGTCGCGCAGGCTGGGCACCGGGAGGGCCCTTAGACCAGCCGGTCGATTTTGGCCGCGCAGATGAAGTCGTTCTCGGAGAGACCGCCGATGGCGTGGGTGGAGTAGCGCACGGTGCAGGTCTTGTAGCTCACCTCGAGGTCCGGGTGGTGGTCCTCGCGGTTGGCCACCCAGGCCACCGCGTTGGCGAAGGCCATGGTCTGGTAGAAGTTCTTGAAGCCGAAGCTCCGCACGATCTCCTTCCCCTTGACCTCCCATCCGTCGAGCCGGGCCAGCAGGCCGTTCGCCTGGTCCTCCGAGAGGGGTGGCGTCCCGCCTTCGCAGGGCTTGCAGGATTTCGCGGTCAGGTCGGTTTCGTTCATGATGGGCCTCCCAGTTCAGGTTCCGCCGACGCTACACCCTCGCACTGGACCGGGGTCGGCGCAAGCGGGCCTGGACGAACGATGCCGGGACACTGCTCCGGATTGGCCACAAGAGGCACAGGAGGCACAAGTCACGGCCACCTGCCTGTATCCTTCCTCGTCGCGGCGTGGACGCCCGACGTTCCCGCGTCGTCTTTTCCCACGTCCCCGGCCCGGAGCCGTTCTCGCTCGCGGACTCGTTCGAACGGCCGCTACATGGGGGAGGCGCCGTGCATCCCCCTCCTCCCCGTGGCCACGGCCGTTCCTCCGCATGCGCCTTGACTCCACCCGGCCGGAAACCCAGGATTCCGTAAAAGGCTTGGGCGGATCGGGGCTCGCGATGGGTTCCTCCCCCACCAGGACACCCCAATCGAGTTCCGGATCCGCTCCGGGAGGTTCGCGCATGAGTGAAGGTCGGATGGCCTATTTCGAGGAGGAGGATGTTCTGCACCTTGCCATCGCCGACGAGGCGGAGGCACGTAGTGTGGAGATTAGCCCGGATATCACGGCGGAGCTGAATCATCGCGGTGAGCTTATTGGCATCGAGATCCTTCATGCCAGCCGGTTCTTTCGCGACACCGTGATGGACTCGGTCCAGGCCCGGATGCTGGACCTTGCTGAGCGCCCCACCGCCTAGCCAAGGCCGGTTCGCCTCTGCGTGTGCCGGACGAAGTTCACAGGGTCCACTTCTCCCTGCGGAGCATGTCAAGGAAGTCGATACATTCGATACCCTCCGCACGGCAGACGTCCGGTACGTAGGTCCGGTTACGCCGCTTTCCCTTTGTCTTGGTCTTGGCGTACGTCTCCTGAGTGACAACCACGCCTCGATCGAGCGATTCAGCCAGTGCGATCACGAAAGGGTCGGCTTGGATGGGTCTCAGGGAAGAGGGGTCGACCAGGAGCGGATACTTGGCCACCAGTTCCGCCGCACGGCTTGCCACCTCTGCGGTGGTTCTGATGGCGAAACCGTCTTGCCGTGCCGCCCACTCAAAAAGGGGGTCACGCTTGCCACCAAGCTCCTTCAGCACGTATTCCGAGGCCATCAGACGGTTGTCGCCGATAAGGCCTTCAACGCGTTCGAGCAGACTCGGAAATACGGATGGAGGGTAGCGCCGAACATACCAGGTCACTAGGGCGCTGGTATCGATGGAGTACACCGTGCTCACGGCGCGAAGGAAGATGGGGTCGGGGGCGGTTCGGCGCCGTGCAGAAGCGCCGACTTGAGCCGGTCGAAATGATGCACCTTGAGGTCGAGTGCGTCAGAGGCGGCCAGTGGGGTAATGAGGTCGCGGGTCAAGGAGTCCAAGACGAGGGCGGCATAGGATGGCCCTACCCGGCTGAGGATCAATCCAGCCCGCGTTGGCCCCCCTCCCGTCTTGCGCTTGGCCTGCCGCTCGAACTTCCGCTCCCAGACCGCCCGGAGGTTCCGGCAATGCTCCCACGACATCCGGCTCAGGGTGGCGAGGCGGGTCATGGCCGCCACCATGCTTACGCGGAACCGTTTGGCCACCGGCTCGATTTCGTTGATGGACCATGCAGCACCCGGCGGATGGGTCGCCACATCCGGGTCGTGAGTGAAGGCGTCGCCGGGCATGAGGGTGGCTGCGGCAACCGAGTCGGCGAACCTCTCGATCAAAGGCCAGGATCGGGGATGACGGACCTGTTCCTTCGCTGCGGACTCCTCGCCCCCGGCCCGCAGCATGAGGTGTACCACTTCATGCATCAAGGTGAACGGCCTGGCCAGAGGGTGGTCCTTGCTGTTCACCCCCACCACGGGAAGCGGATTCTGGAAGAGCGCCACCCCCCGCATTTCGCGGAGGTCCAGTCCGGGAACTTGGAAGACCATAAGCCCCAGAGACTCTGTCCGATCCCGCCAGGTCCGCCAGGACTCATAGGGATCGCGCCATCCATACTGCTGGTCGACTGTCACTCCAAGGGCCTCCCTTAGGCGGGCCCCTACCTCCTCAGGTTCCTGGTCAAGGCGGGCGGAAAGGGAGAACGGCTCTGGCAATTCCTCCATTTCATCCAGAAGGTCGAGAGCAATGTCCCTCCGCCGCCGAAGCATGCGTAAAGCAAGCCGAAGCTCAGGAGACTCCTCCCCAGGGGTGACGCCCGGCAGATATCGGAACTCCGCTCCGGGCGGCTGGGACGCGGGGCGTTCGGAAAGGAACAGGAGGGGAAGGGGGCGGTGGTACAGGGCCGCGAGCTTTTCCGCCTGCCGGAGGGTGGGAGCCTCGGAGCCGGATTCCCACCGGACCAGCCTCTCCGGAGGCAGACTCAGCTTCGCAGCCACCTCACCGATGTCGTACCCACCTTCCTCCCTGGCCCACACCAGGAGGTCGGGATTCACGGGGGCGGGGACGGACTTGCTCATGCTTCGAACCTACCACGTCCGTCCCGTGGCTGGCCACTACTGGGATGGCCAACCGATGATCCGGCCCGCATTCCTCACCATGGGCCGTCTCCGACCGCTACTCCCGCCGCCTCGGCGGGCGGCCGAAGACGCGGAGGCCGCGGAAGTCGCTGGGGGTGGAGGCGGCGGGGCGCCAGCGGGCGTCGAAGACCCCGGCCGCGAGCAGGCGGGCCATCTGGGGGCGGCCTGTCTCCTCGTCCGAACGGGACTGGGCCAGTAACCAGTCGGCGAAGAAGGCGGCGTCCCAATGGCCCAGCTCGTGCAGGCGCACCGGCCGGTCGCCCTCCGACCGCACCACCACCAGATACCGGTCCTCGGCCCAGGGCGACGGATGGATGAAGATGGCGAGATCGGCCTCGCCCGGCAGGTCCGCCGTGGCCAGATCGGGAAGCTCCAGTCCATCCAGAAGCGGGTGGGGCGTCTGCTTCGAGGTGAAGATGACCAGGCTGTGGGTGCGCAGAAAGGCGTCGGCTTCGGCGGGCCCGGCCACGGGCAGGCTCGGGTCGCCGAAGGCGATGTCGATCTCCTCCGATCTCCGCGCGCTCTCGGCCAGCCGGTCGTCGTCCGGATGCAGATAGACCACCGGGGTGCTCCAGGCGTCCCAGATCGGGCCCGACACTCCGGGCCGCTTGCGCCCGGCCGCATCCGGCTCGTCGGCGGGCACCCGCAGGAAGGTGCCGTCCGTCTGACGCTCCAGCCGGATCCGGCCCGGCCGCAGGGGCAGGGGGTCGGGGCGGCCGTTGACGGTGAGGCGGGTGACGGGATGGGGCGGGTCGAGATCCAGCCGGCCCACGTTCCAGGCCATGACGGAGAGTTCGACGGCTTCGGGATCCAGGCGGGCCAGGACGTCGCCGGGGCGGCTGCTGCCCTGGAGCTCGGTCACGCGGACCCAGGCCGACCGGCCGAACCGGAGGTTGACCACCCGGTGCCGGACGGCAAGGGGCGGTTCCTCGGGCAGGCGGTGCTCGAGCATCCAGGCCCGGGTGTCGGCCCAGTCGTAGTAGGGGAGGGTCATGTTGTGCCCAGTGTCGAGGGCGGTCAGGCGGACCTCCCCGCCGGCCTGGCGGATGAGGGCCTCGATGACCAGCGCCTGGCCGGGCGGGGTGGCCTCGTCGCGCCAGCCCATCACGATCTCGGCGGGGGTGCGGTGGAGGCTGGGGAGCACGGTGCGGATGTCGGCCAGGGCGGCGAGGCCGGCCCCGGCCCCCTCCATCTGGAGGATGTCGCCCGGATCCATGAGCCGGAAGTTCAGCCCGTACACTCCATGGGCGCTGAGGGCGGCGAAGGTGCCGGGTAGAAGGGCGGCCACCTCGAGCGTGCCCCGGCCGCCGAGCGAGATCCCCTGAAGGTAAATGCGCCGCCGGTCCACCGGGTACTTGGCGGCCATGTCCTCGATGATCCACAGGATGTCGTTGAGGGCCAGGTGCCGGAACTCCTGGTGGTAGAAGGCCCCGGCGTTGGCGATGAGCATGGGATGCTCCTCGAACTGCTGGCCCGACGCGCGGTCGGCCACCAGGTTCCGGTAGTCGCC